>JBGTDE010000131.1:0-8061 GCA_041748475.1 Rubrobacteraceae bacterium
CAGCCTGAAAGTGACGACGGTAACCCTCGACGTGCGCGGACAGGTGCCGGGCCTCGACGAGGAAGGTTTCCAGAGTGCCGCGGAGCAGGCCGAGCAGACCTGTCCCATCTCCAACGCCCTACGTGGCAACGTGGACATTCAGCTAAACACTAGCCTTTCTTAGAGAGTCACCGCAAGCATTACACGAGCCCGTCGGCGGTTATCCCGTCCGGCGGGCTCGTTGTTCTTCATCGACCACGCCGTGGGGTTTCTTCGCGATCCAGCTCACGAACCTGGATAGTTCGGGATGCTCGAGCAACGCTTCCACTGTGTTGTACTCGCGTTCCAGTTCCTTCTCGGTGAGGGTACGGTGGATCTGGCGGTGACACGCCGGGCAGAGTGGGACGGTTTGGTTCAGAGTTTCGCGGTTGTGGGAGCATTTCACGCGCTTATTGCCGTGACGAGTACGTGGGATCAAGTGGTGCCGGGTCCGCCGCTCCACAAACCGACAACATAGCCCACAGACACCCTCGTTCTCGAAACGCCTCGCCATAATAGAAAGAATCTTACTCGTTGACCGGCGAGAGAATCGTGAAAACCCAGACCCCTGGTCAGGCTGACGAGCCTTTGATTAGTTGATCGGCTCAAAGCGAGAAGAGCCTCCGCTTTTGATAGCGGAGGCTCTGTTTGAAGCTGGTTACTTCGTGTTTACGACTTTTGCGGATCTTGCTCGGGGGCGACTTCCCGGATCTCCTCTTCTATGTCCGAGAAGCCGGTATTGGCCCGGACGTAGATCTCATCGTACGAGGTCTGGATACCGGTGCGGCGTTCCTCTTCCGCTCCCCGACCGCCGAGCATCGTACCCAGGACGCAGCCCAGGAAGCCCAGTGGCACGGAGACTAGAGCGGGGCTCGCGAGTGGGAAAATGGCAGCGTCGCCCAGAATGGTCGGGCTAAGTATGACGAGACCCACTGAGGAGATCAGGCCGGTCAACATACCCGTGACCGCGCCCGCCGTGTTGAACTTCTTCCAAAAGATGAGCAGTAATATTACTGGCACGTTCGCGCTTGCCGCCACCGCGAAAGCCAGTGCGACTAGGAACGCCACGTTCTGACCCAAGAACAGGATCGCGAGCGCTATCGCGAAGATCGAGATGCCCGCTGAGGTGAGACGAGCCGCCTTGAATTGCTCCTGCTCTGAAGCCTCGCCCTGACGTATGACGTTGGTGTAGAAGTCATGGGCGAACGCACCCGATGCAGCTATGACGAGCCCTGCGACAACGGCTACGATGGTAGCGAAAGCGACCGCCGAGACGAAGGCTAGAAGCACCGGACCACCGAGGGCTTCGGCCAGCAGGGGCGCTGCGAGGTTGCCGCCGGGGTCCGCCTCGATAATAGCGTCTCGTCCTACAAGTAGGGTTGCGCCGTAGCCAAGTATAGGGGTCATCAGGTAGAAGCCGCCGATTACCCAGGTGGCGGTGATGATGGACCGGCGAGCTGCTTTGGCATCCGGGACGGTGAGGAATCGGATCAGGATGTGCGGCAATCCCGCTGTGCCCAGAACCAATGCTATGTTCAGTGAGATCAGATCCAAGCCCGTAAATAGATCGCCGGGTGGAGCCGGTATGACCGCTTCTTTACCAACCTCTGATTCGACTGCGGCGAACAGGGCCAGCGGGTTGAAGCTGTACTGGGACAGAACCGCTACGACCAAGATGATCGAACCGGCGATCAAAAGCACGGCCTTGACTATCTGGATCCAGGTAGTTGCGACCATGCCTCCCGCGACCACGTAAATTGTCATCAAGATACCCACGATTATGATTGCCAGCACCGTAGGAATGGGCAACAACAAACTAATAAGCAGCCCGGCCCCGATCAATTGCGCGATCATATAAAACATACTTATTACGACGGTGTTGAGAGCTGCCGCGCTCCGTACGCTCCGGGTGTTGAACCGGGCCGTCAGCACGTCGCCGACCGTATAACGACCGAGATTTCGGAGTGGCTCCGCGACCAGCAGCAGTACCACAAGATACGCCACCAGGAAGCCTATCGAGAGATAGAAACCGGAGAACCCGTTGAGCGCGATAGCTCCGGCGATTCCTAGAAACGAAGCCGCTGAGAGGTAGTCGCCCGAGATAGCGAGCCCGTTCTGCCAGCTTTTGATCTCTCCACCCGCTACGTAGTGCGAGCTGGCGGAAGTGTTCTTTTTCGATGCCCAGAAAGTTCTAACCAGGGTGATGGAGATAATCCCGATAAAGAAAGCGAAAGCGATATAGTCTTCGCTGCTCATGCGTCATCCCCTCCTTCAGCCGCCTGCCGCCGAGACTTATCCACAAGATCGTCCCACTTGTTTGCTTGAGCTACGTATACATGCATAAGAATCCAAGTCATGGCGAACTGCGCGAAAGCATAAACGTAAGCTCCAGTGATCGAACCAACAACCTTGAAGTTAAGCACCGTAGTAAACGCCGTCAGAAACGGCAAAGTGAAATAGAAAGCAAGAAAAAAGATCGTCGCCGGTATGATAAACGCCTTCTTACTTCGTATAAGCTCCTTGAATGCCGAGGTTTGCTCGACGCGAACCCACTCGTCTTGTTGCTCCACAATGCCCCTTTCCCTAGAGGTGTAGTACCGTTCAGGCTCCTACTGGGTGCCCTGGCCCGAGACTATAATGTATACGGATAACCCGGTCAATACTCAACGCGGAAACCCCCCGGTCCCGAAGTACCGAGGGGCTTGTGAATTACTGACCTTTCAAGCTATGCCGGGAGTGTTGATTGTCCTAGGCTAGCGTCTCCACCTTTACGGCGCAGGCTTTGAATTCGGCGGTCCCGGAGCGGGGGTCGACGGCGTTGATCGTGAGTTGGTTGACCGGTGCTTCTTCGGGGAAGTGGTACCCGAGAAATACTAGACCCGGACTAACTTTATCCGTGATGCGGGCCTTGACGTTGATAGCGCCGCGGCGGGAGCCGACCTTCACCATCTCTCCGTCGCCTACGCCGAGCTTGCCAGCGTCTTCTTCGGTGATCTCCAACAGCTCTTCCGCGTCTTTGACCTTCTTGTAGTCCTGGGTCATCGTCCCCGTGTTGTAGAACGCCAAGCGGCGTCCCGTGGTCAGCAGGAACGGATACTCCTCGTCGGGCATCTCGACCGGCCCTTCGTGGTCCACGGGATGGAAGGGTGCACGCTTCTCGACCTCGTCGGCCCAGAGTTGGGCGTGCATGAACTTGGTACCTACTTGCGGCTTCTCCTTGACATCCGTGGTCACTGCCGTGCCGCCTTTGTCGTGAGTGCCGACCGTACCGGCGGTTAGCTGCTCTTTGGGGGTGTTGTCGGAGATCTCCTCCAGGCTCCCGTCCAGGCAGGGCCACTGAATGCCACCGTATTCATCCAGGCGTTCGTAGGAGATGCCGGAGAAGTTGGGGGCGAGCTCGCGGACTTCATTCCAAACATCTTCGGGTGACTCGTAGCTCCACCCCGCGCCCATACGGTTTGCGACATCCGTGAGAATCTCATCGTCGGGACGCGCTTCGCCGGGGGCCTCGACGGCCTTGCGGACCCGCTGCACCCGACGCTCGCCGTTGACGAACGTACCGTCGCTCTCCGCCCAACTCGCTGCGGCGGGGAGGACAACATCCGCCAGTCGCCCTGTCTTGGTCAGGAAGATATCCTGCACGACCAAAAAGTCCAGGTCGCCGAAGAGCTTGGCGGAGTGGTTCTCGTCCGCGTCTGATTGGCAGGGGTTCTCCCCGATCACGTACATGGACCGTATCTCGCCGGATTCCATCGCTTCGTGGATTTGGGCTTGGTTCTTGCCGACTTTGGTCGGTATGGGGTTGCCCCACACGCGCTCGAAGTTCTCTTGCGCCTCGGGATCGTCCCAGGTCCAACCCCCAACGAGCCTGTTTGGAAGCGCTCCCATGTCGCCGCCGCCCTGCACGTTGTTCTGCCCGCGCAAGGGGTTCAGACCCGAGCCGTACTTGCCGACGTGGCCGGTCAGCAGACCGAGGTTGATGAGCGCGAAAACGCCGTCGAGGCCGTTGTGGTGCTCGGTGATGCCGAGTGTCCAGTTGATGGTCGCTTTATCCGCCGTGGCGTACATTCGAGCTACCTCGCGGATGTCGTCGGCGGGTACGCCGGTGATCTCCGCGGCCCGCTCAGGGGTGTAGTCGGCGACCTTGTCCCGGAGCGCTTCGAAGTTCTCGGTCGCTCGCTCGACGAATTCCTTGTCGTAGAGATCTTCTTCGATGATAACGTGAGCCATAGCGTTCGCCAGCGCGATGTCGGTGCCGACCTGCACCGGCAACCACTTGTCCGCCCGCTTTGCCTGGTCGATCTTACGGGGATCGATGACGACCATCTTCGCGCCGTTCTTGACGCCGCGACGCATGTGGTTGTAGATGATGGGGTGGCACTCTTGCGTGTTGCTGCCCCAGCAGATTATTACGTCGGTGTGCTCGAACTCCTCGTAAGAGGTAGTCGCTGCGCCAGTACCAAACACTGCCACCAGACCGGTGACGCTTGCGGCGTGTCAAGCACGGTTGCAACTGTCTATATTGTTCGTACCCAGTACGGAGCGAGCGAACTTCGAGGCCAGGTAGTTTAGCTCGTTAGTCGAACGCGAGGAACTGAATACTCCGAAGGAATCAGGGCCGCTCTCGTCCTTTATCTCCGAGAGACGGCTGGACACGAGATCCAGGGCTTCTTCCCACGAGGATGGCACTAGCTCGCCGTCCTTGCGTATCAGAGGTTCGGTCAAACGCCGGTCGCTGTACATGTAACGCCATCCCTGAAGACCCTTGATGCACGCCTCGCCCTTGCTGCTCGGAGCGTCTTTATCACCCTTGACCTTGCTTATGACACCATCTTCGACCGTAACCGACAGCCCGCAACCAACACCGCAGAAGCTGCATACTGTGGCGACCTCTCGTGTTCCGTTGGATTGCTCCGCTTCCCTGGATATTGTGGTGGTCATGACTACCGCCCCTTCTGCTAGACGTAAACTTATTCCCTGGCCGATATTCTAACTCATACCAATTTGTCAGAATCAAGTATCCAGCTTTATGGGCCTCTATTTTCGTGTTTCGTCACACAAAACATTTGAAATTTAGTATATTTGTGGTCTGTTGAGGGACGGATAGAGATCCGGGAAGGAGTAAGCATGAGCGATGGAGGTTTCTTTTCAAAAGAGCGGATAACAGTTGGGGGTGACTACAATCGGTGGATGATACCTCCGGCGGCGCTGGCGGTGCACCTGTCGATAGGCCAGGTTTATGCTTTCAGTGTATTCAACGGTCCGCTCTCCAAAGTAATCGGGATAACCGAGTCGGCTCCGAATGATTGGAGTCTTTCGACGCTTGGTTGGATCTTCAGCATCTCCATCGTGTTTCTTGGGCTGGCGGCTTTCCTCGGTGGGAAGTGGCTTGAAGAGGTTGGCCCACGGACGACCATGTTTACGGCTGCTTGTTGTTTCGGCGGGGGATTCATTATCTCCGCCATCGGAGTTTGGACGCATCAGCTCTGGCTGGTCTATCTAGGATATGGTGTGCTTGGAGGGATCGGACTCGGGTTAGCGTATGTATCGCCAGTGTCGGCCCTGATCAAATGGTTCCCCGACCGCCGGGGTATGGCTACGGGCATGGCGATCATGGGCTTCGGCGGCGGTGCTCTTATAGGCGCTCCGCTCTCGATAGCCCTCATGAATCTCTTTGAAACCGATAGCTCCGTCGGGGTGGCTCCGACGTTTATCGTTATGGGCGTACTCTACTTCGCCTCCATGACGCTCGGAGCGCTTACGATCCGCGTCCCGTCTGCCGACTGGAAGCCTGCGGGATGGGAGCCTGAAGAGTCCGGGGACCAGAACAACGCGATGGTTACCCAGAACAACGTACACATCGACACGGCTCTCAAAACACCGCAGTTCTGGCTGCTGTGGGCGGTGCTCTGCCTCAATGTTACGGCGGGCATAGGCGTCCTCGGACAAGCTTCGGTCATGATCCAGGAGACCTTCGGTGGCGCTATTACGGCAGCGGCGGCGGCTGGCTTCGTGAGCCTGTTGAGCATATTCAACATGGTGGGACGGTTTTTCTGGTCTTCGGCCTCGGACTTTATCGGGCGGAAGAGGACTTACATGGTGTTCTTCGGACTGGGCGCGGCTCTGTACGTCGCGGTCCCACTGGTCGGTAGCGGACTCGGCAGCATCTTCTTGTTTGTCGTCGCCTTCGGCCTCATCCTGACCATGTACGGCGGCGGCTTCGCCACCATACCGGCCTATCTGGCCGATATATTCGGGACCAAGTTCGTGGGTGGTATTCACGGAAGACTGCTAACAGCGTGGTCCGCTGCGGGAGTGCTGGGCCCGGTGCTAGTCAACTACATCCGCGAGGCCCAGATAAACGCCGGGGTAGACCCCGCGAACGCCTACAACATAACCATGTTTATTATGGCGGGGCTGTTGGTCGTCGGGTTCATCTGCAACCTATTCATCAAGCCCGTGGACTCGAAGTACCATATGGAATCCGAAGAACAGACGGAGACGGTCCCCCGCAGCAGTTCAAGTGCCAGCGGCAAACCGGCAGAGGCCTAGGAAGGAGTAAGCGTAATGGCGGAGAATCAACAACAAAGCAGCAGCGCGAGCAACAACAAAGCCCTGATCTTCTTGTTCTGGGCCTACGTGACTGTGCCGCTCGTCTGGGCGATCTACAGAACTTTCGGCAATATCTCAGCCCTGTTCTCGGGCTAACGAAGGAGTAAGCGAGTCAGCTCGCCGCCTGCGGCGACTCTCAGTCGGTCAGCATCTCAGGAAAAGCTGAAGTGCTGACCGACTGAAGCGCTTGGCTCGTTCATGGACCTGGAAAGTGAAGACCTAGTCCTCGTCTTGGGCTGGAATCTCCTGGTTGCTGGGAGGCTACGCTTTGCTTTGTATCCTTTCGGCAGAGGCGTAGACGTTGAAGCGGTTGTCTCGCAAGAAGCCGACTAGGGTCATTCCGAAACGTCGGGCCACGTCTACGGCGAGGCTGCTTGGGGCGGAGATCGCGCAGATTATCGGCACGCCAGCCGTGAGGCATTTTTGGAGGATCTCGAACGAGCTTCGTCCGCTGACCATCACGATGTTCTCGGAGAGCGGCAGCCGTTTTTGCATCAAGGACCAGCCTATGAGTTTGTCGGTGGCATTGTGCCGACCTACGTCTTCTCGGAGCGTGATCAGGTTTCCTTCCACGTCGAATAGGGCTGCTGCGTGGAGGCCGCCCGTCGCGTCAAAGAGTCCTTGTGATTCCCGTAGTTTCTCCGGCAGTGAGGTGATGATTTCGGCGGGGATTTGCGGGCCGGGTGGTATGACGGGGCAACCTTTGATCTCTAGCTGATCCAGGCTCTCCTTACCGCACACGCCGCACGCACTGGAGGTGTAAAAGTGTCGTTCCAGTGAGCGCAGGTCGTACTCACGGCCAGCTCGAAGCTCCACGTTCACGATGTTGTACTGTTGATCTACATCCACGTCCGAATCGACGCAGTAGCTGATCTTCAATATGTCGTCCTCTGAAGAGACGATCCCCTCTCCATACAAGAACCCAGCCGCAAGCTCGAAGTCCGCGCCCGGAGTCCGCATTGTCACCGCGACGGTCTGCCGACGGTCGCCAGTAACAAGCCGTCTCTCCATCGGCTCTTCGGTCGCCAACACGTCCGGTCGCACCCGCATCCGTCCGTCCTCGAAAACCCGCACGCGAGTCTTGGTCTTGCTCCCACGCCGGGCCTTGACTGCGGATTTCTTCTCCAGCATTCGTTTCTCCGTTTCGACCTAGAACTGCAAGATAGAGTGTATCAGCGGGGACTTGTTGATATGCTTGCGGAAGTCTTGGGAAAGGATCCATGCGATGAGGCTAACCGGACTTCCGAACGTTGCCCGCTACCCGCTCGCCACCGTCAAGCGCGACGCGGAGAATATCTCCATACACTTCGGCGGGCTGGCCGAGGAACAGTGGATGAACGTACCGCTGAAATATGTCGAGGGGGATGACGAGGCCGAAGAGCTGCGGCTACTCGGACAGCTACAGGAGATCGGGTACAAAGTACGTCGCGA
>JBGTDE010000132.1:0-3025 GCA_041748475.1 Rubrobacteraceae bacterium
CGATGGGCTTCGTCTACTATGAGGTGACGGTTCTCGGTGTCGAAGATAGCCCCATACGACGCGGCGTTCGCAAGTAGCAGCGCGTGATTGACGACCAGGATATCCGCCTCTGCCGCCTTGTCGCGGTGGGCGTAGTAGTGACAACCTTCCCGGTATGTGCATGTTCTCGGTGAGCAGTCGTCTCCATCGGAGGCTACTTCGGCCCAGGCGCTGATGGGCATTGCAAATGGCAGGTCTTCCCGGTCGCCGGTCTCGGTCTCAGCGGCCCACTTATCCAGGTTTGTGATGAGTTCGGTGTCGAAGATAGAGCCGCTCATCAGGGTCTCTATGTGGCGTTTCGTGCAGATAAAGTTCCTGCGGCCTTTCATCACGGCGTAGGAGACTCCCTCTTCTTCCGGGTATCCAAGAAGCTCCGCTGCGGCGCTTCGGAGTGGAGGTAGGTCTTCTGTTAGTAGTTGAGCCTGTAGGGCGAGGGTAGCGGTCGAGACTAAGACCTTCTCCCCTCTCTGGGCGGCCCTTAGGATCGCAGGCGCCAGATATCCGAGGCTCTTTCCGGTGCCAGTTGGCGCGTCCGCCAGCAGGACGCTCTTGGATCCAAAACACTCCTCGACAGCCTCCGCGAGGGCGACTTGCTCCGAACGCTCCCGGTAGCCGGGCTTTCGAGAGGCGAGTGGTCCATCGGTGGCAAAGAGAAGCCGTGGACCCTTGAGTGCTTCCGCGCCGAATTTGCCATGTGCGTTGCTCACCCGGCGATTATACGGGCAATATCTTTACAGAGAACGACCATAACACTGATGCCGCACGCCGGGCTAGTCGTTAGCCACTCAAAAGTCGGTGACAAGATCGCTCCTGTGGTCATCGTAGAGGCCTTCACCTGGCGAGTGAATACGCAAGAAACAAGGAGGTGGTTAGCGAACAGCATACGAATACGGGCGTCTGACTCAGTTGCGGGATTGAGTCAGCCTATCCTGAAGGTTCCGCCAACTCAGACGCATAACGCCATGAGTGAGACGAACCTCAAGTCCTCTTCTGGTGAGGCGCATCGCCCTGCCCGATGATCTCGCGGTCCATTTACCCCCGAAAGGGTCTGCTTCTCGAACCAGTCTGCGAGCCTTTCGCCACGTGATGTTCCGCCTCAAATTGCTCTCGAACTTCGCATCCCGGTAGAGGAGGCAAGCATCGATCACCGCCCTACGCGGCGTGTACGTGTCCTTCTCTTTTCCGGTATTGAATCCAAACATCATGGTCCAGTCTAAGGGATCTCGTAAAGGTCAGTATAGATCAAGGGGGTTGGACGCCAAACACATGCCATTTGATTATTCCGTCGCCGCTTCACATATCTAGATAAGCTCATGGGGATGGTTCAATCCTGGGATGCGCGTGAGTTTTTTGGAAGCGTCTGGTGTTCTGAGCTAGGACTTCATGGATCTGGAGCAGAAGCCGCTCAGGAAGTCCATCACATCGAGTACAGTCTCCTTTGACGCTATTGACCCGTCGAGCACTCCACGGGCTCGGTCTGGACTACATCCGCAATCCTCTCCGCTATGTCCAGTTGACGAGCCTCCACCATGCTTTCCACTACCACACGCCACTCCGTTTTGAGGATTTTGGCTCTAGTGAATGCGTTCGATCTCACCTTCGAATATCTCGACAGTTCCTTTTGTTGTCTCCAATATCAACGCGCCTTCGGAGGTAAGGTCGGTAGCGCGGCCTTCAAGAACTTGACTGGATCTCTGAACGCGGACGCGCTCTCCGAGGGTGCAATTCAAGGCTCGCCAATCCTGCAGGATGGCGGCAAAATCATGCAGGCGGCTTAGCTCAGTGTGGAGATTGTTTAGTAAGCGGCTGAGTACGTTCACGAGGTCGATATCGTGGCCTAGTTCCGCCCTAATGGTTGTCACTTCGCGAGCGGGGACTTTGAGATCTTCAGGGTCCAGGTTGGCGTTGAGACCTATGCCGAGGATTGTGGGATCCGGCTCCCTCGGCATCCCACCGGGCGACGGAGTCTTCTGCCCGGTACTTGATTCGGCTAGGATGCCACAAATCTTCTTTCCATCCACGAGCAAGTCGTTGGGCCATTTTATGCGGGCCTCTACACCGATCTCCCACAGGGCTTTCGCCACTCCGACCGCCGCCGCCTGAGTGATACGCGGCGCGTGGCTGGCTTCGAGCTCCATTCGCAGCACCAGAGACATCCACAGTCCACCCTCCGGCGAACCCCACTGCCTTCCGAGCCGACCCCGTCCTCCGGTCTGAATGCCCGCGAGCACCAATGTGCCGTGTGGCGCGGGAGATCCACTGTCCCGCGCTAGTGTTTTGGCCTGTTCCTGGGTGGAACTCAGCGTATCGTGGACTTCGACGTTCTGGGCTAGAGGGCTTCGAAGTGACTTTATGGATTCGACGCTCGGCGGAGTCATCCGAAGCCCAGGTCCTCCAGCGTGGACATCTCTCCCATGACACGAGCTGCTGCCTGTACTAGCGGTACTGCCAGCAGACCGCCAGTTCCTTCTCCTAGACGCAGGGCGAGATCTAGCATCGGCTTCAATCCAAGGTGTTCGAGGGCGATGTGAGCTCCGGGCTCGGTAGAGAGATGGCCGGCGATCATGTACTCCACTGAATCCGGGGCGAGAGCCTGGGCAACGAGGGCGGCGGAGTTGGAGATCACACCATCCAGGATAACGGGGATACCGTAGACCGCCCCCGCGAGGATGACACCGCACAAAGCCGCGTGCTCTAACCCGCCAACCGCCGCCAGAACTCCGAGAGCATCCCCGGCATCCGGCTCGTGGAGTGCGAGCGCGTCGCGCACCACCCCTACTTTCAACTCGAACGTCGCGTCGTCGATGCCGGTACCACGGCCCGTCACTTCCTCGGCTAGACGACCGGTGAACGCGGCTATCAGGCACGCGGCGGGGGTGGTGTTCCCGATACCCATGTCGCCTGTCACGATCAGATCCACACCTCCGCTCTCGATCAACTCCTCGGCTACTCCGGCACCGGCCATCACGGCCCGCGCAGCCTCCTC
>JBGTDE010000133.1:0-6097 GCA_041748475.1 Rubrobacteraceae bacterium
GAGCACGAGGCCAGTCAGGTGTATCGCACCACGGACAGCGAGCATCCCGGCGTCGCGTTCGTCTACAACCAGGGCGATATGCTCATCGGCGGCGAGGTTACGTTGCTCGAAGACCAGCCGAACCCGCGTCCGTTCCCCGGCTATTACTACGAGCCAGCCGAGCTTCGGGCTGCCTTTGCGGAGAAGGGTTGGAAGCGCGTGGTTGGTTTCCAGACTCGCAACCCCGTGCATCGAGCGCACGAGTACATCCAGAAGAGCGCGTTGGAGACCGTTGACGGATTGTTACTCAACCCTTTGGTGGGAGAGACCAAGTCCGACGATATTTCGGCTGCGGTGCGGATGAAGTCCTACGAGACCATTCTGGACAATTACTATCCCAAGAATCGGACGGTACTCGCCGTTTTCCCGGCGGCTATGCGCTACGCTGGTCCACGGGAGGCTATCTTCCATGCCTTGTGTCGCAAGAACTATGGGTGCACGCACTTTATAGTTGGGCGGGATCACGCCGGGGTCGGTAGCTACTATGGGACTTACGATGCCCAGCATATCTTCGACGAGTTCACCGCTGAAGAGCTTGAGATCACACCTCTCATGTTCGAGCATTCGTTTTTCTGCAAAGCGTGCGAGGGTATGGGTACGACCAAAACTTGCCCGCACGACAAGGAGAACCACGTATTCCTATCCGGCACGAAGGTGCGGGAGATGCTCGGCAACGGCGAGTATCCGCCGCCGGAGTTCTCGCGGCCCGAGGTCGTCGAAGTTCTTATAAACGGCCTTACCGACGAAGAGAAAACGATCAAACAACCGCGCAACTACGCGGGCTAACACAGAACCAAGAGGAGGATAGATATGGAGAACAATTACGGTACCGGATTCACGCTGTGGTTCACCGGGCTTTCAGGCGCGGGCAAGACGACCATCGCGGAGATAGTCGAGCGCGACCTGCGTGAGCGTCACGGCAACATAGAGGTGCTCGATGGCGACATCGTGCGGACCAACCTGAGCAAGGGTCTTGGTTTCTCTCGCGAGGATCGGGACACTAACGTGTTGCGGATTGGTTTTGTGGCGGATCTACTTACTCGCAACGGAGTAGGTGTGATCGTCTCGGCCATCTCGCCGTTCAAGGAGGTTCGGGACCAAGTCCGGCGCAACGTCGGAGAGAACTTCCTAGAGGTATTCGTCGACGCGCCGCTGGATGTGTGCGCCGAGCGCGACGTAAAGGGCCTGTACGCGAAGGCTTTCTCGGGCGAGATACCGCAGTTCACTGGTGTCTCTGATCCCTACGAGGCACCGGTCTCCCCGGAGCTTCACATAAAGACCAACGAGGAAGAGCCCGCGGATAGCGCCCGTCGCGTCGTGGATCATCTCGAAGAGCTTGGCTATCTGCGGCCCGCCAGGAACTACGACCGCGTCTAATGCTCGACCTAACTCCTGTCCTGTTTGGCCTGCTGGTCGGTTTTCTAGTGGGCCTCACGGGTGTGGGGGGAGGCTCACTGATGACACCGTTCCTGGTTACGGTGATGGGCATTCCACCCGCCACCGCCGTCGGGACCGACATGGTCTACGCGACCGTTACCAAGCTGACCGGATCTGTGCAGCACTACCGTCAGAGGTCCGTTAACCTCGAAGTCGCGGTATTTCTAGGCATCGGTAGCATCCCGGCGGGTTTGCTCGGGGTAGCGACACTCGAATGGATGGAGAACGTCTTCGACCCGGAGACGTTAAAGGCTACCATGATCACGATAATAGCCTGCACGCTCGTGTTGGTCGGCGCGTCCCTGATCTACCGCGAATACTTCATGCCGGAACGACACCCGAGCGACATCCCGAAACCCGGTACCTGGGACGGCAAGACCCGCATGAGCAAGAAACGCCGAGCGTACACAATAGTTTTCGGTGCGTTCGGCGGATACCTCGTCGGACTCACTTCTATCGGCTCTGGCAGTGTGATGGCCGTCATCCTGCTGTTGCTCTATCCCATTGCCCCGGCGATCATAGTCGGGACAGATATTGCACATGCGACGGTTCTCTCGCTAGTAGTTGGAATAGCTCACATGACGCAAGGCAACGTGGATTTTGGGTTGGCTGGAAGTTTGCTGCTTGGTAGCGTTCCCGGCGTTATCATCGGGAGTCGGGTGGCGCCCTGGATCCCCGGCAAGCCCCTCAAGACTATACTGGCCTGTATGCTGGTATTCGTTGGTCTTAGGTTGTTGCTGTCGTGAGCGAAGAGCGTTATTCGCACCGCTTTCTGACCGTCGCGGCTATATTCGTGACATGCCTCGTCACCGCCAACATCATGGCGGTAAAGCTACTTGGAATCGGTGGTCTCGTGCTCGACGCGGGGACGCTCATATTTCCAATCAGCTACATCTTCGGCGACGTGTTGACCGAAGTGTACGGCTACCGACAGGCGCGGCGCGTGATTTGGCTAGCCTTCCTCTGCAACCTCCTGGCCGTTGCCGCAATCTCCCTCGGCGGAATTCTTCCCGCCGCCTCGTTCTGGGAAGGCCAAGCGGCCTACGAAACGATACTCGGCTACGCTCCACGCCTGCTAGTCGCCTCGTTCTGCGCCTATCTCGTCGGCGAATTCGCTAACTCCTACGTTCTAGCCAAGATGAAAATCGCCACTGAGGGACGCTTCCTGTGGCTTCGTACCATCTCCTCGACGGTGGTCGGACAGGGACTCGACTCAATGATCTTCGTCATTCTGGCATTCGCCTTTACCATTCCCGCCAGCGCCATCATCCCGATCATACTGACACAGTGGATCATCAAATCCGCCTACGAAGCCCTAGCCACCCCGTTCACCTACCTGGTCGTAAACTACCTCAAACGCGCCGAAGGCGTGGATGTCTACGACCGCGACACCAGCTTCAACCCCCTGCCTTTTGGCCGCTGAACCAATTAGATGACCCCCGAACCACTCCTCCTGACCCCACAAGAAACCGCCTTCCTCGTCCGCCAGCGCGTAGCCCGACTCGCGACCGCCGATGCTCAAGGACGACCACACGCCATCCCAGTCTGCTTCGCCTACACACCGAACACCATCTACATCGCACTGGATGAGAAGCCGAAGGATGTGCCACCTACCAATCTCAAGCGCGTCCGCAACATCCTCGAAAACCCGAACGTAACCCTCATCTCTGACCGCTACGCCGAGGACTGGAGCGAGCTTGCCTTCGTCATGGTGCGAGGAAGAGCGGCACTGTTAGCGACGGAGACCGTGGAGCACACCGTCGCCATCCGGCTGCTACGAGGCAAATATCATCAGTACGAGCGGATGAAGATAGAAGAGAACCCGGTCATCGCGATCCGGCCCGAGAAAACCACTTCCTGGGGTGCGCTGGATGATGTGGAAGGCAAAGTCATGCCCGTACTCGAAAGTATCCGAGGCCGCCGCTCCGTCCGTCGCTATCTACCCAAAGCAGTCCCCGGTACCGCCGTGGATCGTGTGCTGGAAGCCGCTCGATGGGCTCCGTCACCTCACGGTCGCCAACCCTGGCGCTTCGCCGTCATCCGACGAGAAGAGACCAAAGAGCGACTCGCGAATGCGATGGGGGAAGAGTGGCGCAACAACCTCGAAATGGATGGACAGAACACCGAAATAGTCGAGAAGCGACTCGAAGGCTCCCGGCGACGGCTTCTGGATGCGCCGGTACTCATACTGCTCTGCCTCTATCTTGAAGACTTGGACGAGTACCCGGACCCGGCTCGCCAATCCAACGAGATCACGATGGCGGTCCAGAGCCTCGGAGCGGCAGCACAGAACGCGCTGTTGGCGGCTTATGAGTCGGGCCTGGATGCGGGTTGGATGTGCGCGCCGCTTTTTGTGCCGCACAAAGTATCCGAAGCTCTAGGGCTTGACCCGAAAGTTGTCCCGCACGCGCTACTCACGCTCGGTTACGCTGAAGGCGACCCGCCCAAGCGCCGTGAGCGTCGTCCACTCGAAGAACTGTTGATCTATCGGGACCGAGAGTAAGCCCGCTCCGGCGTGCCGTAGAGCGTGTTGCGGCGGCGAGGGGTACGGTCGATGTCGAGGATGATGCGTTCGAGGTCTTCGGGGAGCATCTCCTGGCCGTGATCCGCCCCTGCAGCCCTGGAGATACTTTCGTTCATCAAAGTTCCACCGAGGTCGTTGCACCCGGCCTGCAAGCACAACTTGGCTCCCTCTTCGCCGAGCTTGACCCACGAAACTTGCACATTGTCTATGTAGCCGTGCAACGCGAGCCTTCCGACTGCGTGCATCTTGACGGTCTCAGTGAAGGTTGGTCCCCGTCGCGACAAACCCTGTAGAAATAACGGTGCGCCCATGTGGACGAACGGTAGCGGCACGAACTCGGTGAAACCGCCGGTGTCGGCCTGAATGTCCCGTAGGACCATGAGGTGTCGCGCCCAATTTATGGGGCCGTCGACGTGGCCGAACATTATCGTTGTTGTGGATGCGAGCCCGATAGCGTGAGCTTTACGCATCACTTCGGACCATTGGGCCGTGTTGATCTTATCGGGGCAGATGATCCGTCTAATATCGTCGTCCAACACCTCAGCCGCCGTCCCCGGCAACGTTCCGAGCCCAGCTTCTTTTAATTCCACCAAGAACTTCTCCACGGAGATACCCAGAGTGTGCGCCCCCTGCCAAACTTCGAGCGGCGTGAAGGCGTGAACGTGCATATCGGGAACTTCATCCTTCACCGCTCGCAGATAATCTATGTAATTCTGGCCCGTGAATGAGCCGTGAATACCGCCGACCATGCAGACTTCGGTGGCGCCTTTCTCCCACGCTTCACGCGCCCGCCGGGCTACCTCGACCGTATCCAAAAGGTACGGGTCGCCGCGCAGGTTTAGGGATTTCGGGCCTTTGCTGAAGGCGCAGAATCGGCATCGGAAGTAGCAGAGGTTTGTGTAGTTGATGTTCCGGTTGATGACGTAGCTTACTTCGTCGCCGTTCACTTCCTGGCGAAGTTCGTCGGCAACGCGGCATAGCTCTGAGAGTTCCGTGCCGCGAGCTGTGAAGAGCAACTCTATCTCTCGCTCGGTCAGGTCGCGTTCTCCAGCTACCGCGAGTGTCTTTGTGAACTCTGGCCGCATCTTCGATGGGCGTTGACCCCGGATTTCCTCGATTTCCGACCGTGGAACATCCATTGTCGTCCCCGGAGCCCAGTCCGATATCCGCGCCAAACCAGCGGCGTTCTGGGCGGCCAGCACCTTCGAACGCAGCGGCTCGGCGACCCAGCTCTTTACGTCTTTGGCGTATTCAGGGTGTAGGGCGAGGCGTTCGACCAGCAGGTAGCCTTTTGAAGCGGTCGCGTTTCGCAGTTCTTCAAGGTGGGGCCAGGGGCGTTCGGGGTTTACGTGATCCGGCGTAACGGGCGAAACTCCGCCCCAGTCGTCGATCCCGGCGTCAATATACCGTGCGTAGGGGAGAGATCCATTGTTCCCGACAACCGCCAAATTCGGGGGGGCTTGCACGGTCATGGAGATCGGCAACAGAAGCCGGGCCAGCGCGATGGTCGCGAGCATCTCGTCCTCGGCGGGTTCCGGGGAATGTGCCATGAGCGTATCGGGCTTCGCCCGGAAGTTTTGCACGATGCACTCTTGGATATGTCCGTGGCGCTCGTGCTGCTCCCGGATAGCGAGGATGGTCTCGATCCGCTCGTCTATGGACTCCCCGATACCGATGAGGATTCCCGTCGTGAACGGGACCGAGAGATTCCCCGCCGCGTCCAGTGTGCGAAGGCGGCGTGCCGGGACTTTATCCGGCGAAGCCCAGTGAGCCATATTCGGACCGAGCAGACGGTCCGAGGCTTGCTCCAGCATGATCCCCTGCGATACCGACACGGCTCTCAGCGCCCGTACTTCTTCCTCGGAGAGAACGCCGGGGTTGGCGTGCGGCAAGAGTCCCGTCTCCTCCAGGACGAGCCGACAGCAATGAACCAGATACTCGATGGTCGTAGCGAACCCTAGCTCCGCCAACTCCCGCCGCGCCTCCGGGTAACGTTTCTCGGGCTTGTCTCCGAGCGTGAACAGAGCCTCCTTGCAACCGGCTTCGGATCCCGCCCGTGCGATCTCAAGCACCTCGCCTGGCGTGAGGTACGCTTTC
>JBGTDE010000134.1:0-7112 GCA_041748475.1 Rubrobacteraceae bacterium
CATCGGCCTCACGCAGTTCTCCATTGACGTTCAGACTAAGCCGCATCCGTCGCCTCCCGGTACTCATCCCACGCCCACGTCAATGTACGTCTCGCCAGCACACCGACCGAATGCCGCCGATACTCTGCCGTTCCACGCACATCGTCGATGGGTTGAGCAGCGCCCGCTGCCAACTCTCCGAAACGTTGCAACGCCGCTTCATCAAGAGCCGACCTCGATTCCCAGAGTCCGCCTTCCTCGATCATACCCTGAAGGAATTCTTCTGCTTCGGTTGCCTGGATCGGAGTCGGGCCAGCGGAGCCGATGCAAACGCCGACCTTGCCCTCCACGGGATGAAGGGCGAGGGCCAGGGAGCTAACGGCGATCACCATGGCGTTGCGAGTACCTATCTTGGCGTACTGCTGCGGCCCCGTCGCCCTCGGAACATGGAAGGACGAGATCAACTCATCAGCTTCGAGCGCGTTTTTCTTTGGGCCAGAGATAAATTCGGCAACGGGGATTCGCCGCGTGCCCTTCACAGAAGCGACTTCGACCTTGGCACCGGATGCGTAGAGCGGCGGCAAAGCATCGCCAGCGGGTGATGACGTAGCCAGGTTACCCCCGACGGTGCCGCGATTCCGGATCTGGGGCGAGCCGACCGTCCGCGAGGCCATCGCGAGCCCAGGCAACTCTTCAGACAACTCATCTATGAGGCGTGTGTAAGTAACACCCGCGCCCACGTGAAGCACTCTAGCTTCCTCGCTCCAGACCTCGATCTCGGATACGCGGCTCAGATCTAGCATCACGTCGGGGCGACGGCGGGCGAAGTTCAAGTCCACCATCATGTCGGTGCCACCCCGAATAGGCACGGCCTCCGGTCTCTCCGCTTTGATCTCAAGTGCTTCCCGCCAACTCTCGGGCTGAAGAAACTCCATCCGCACCTCCCTCCCAGAATAAGTTGGGCTTTCACGTAACGAGTCAGCATTCTACATTTTCGGCGTGCCCCACATCCATGTACAAAAGACGAAACTTCCGGCGTTGCTTTTGTACTCTCGGATAGGCCTGCGAGTCCGCCGCTCGCTATCCGACTACGAGGTTCACCAATCGCCCCGGAACGTAGATGCTTTTGCGGATTTGCTTTCCTACGAGGTGTGGATGTATCTTCTCGCTGGCGAGGGCCAATTCTTTGGCGGTGTCTTCGGAGATGTCCGCCGGGGCTTCGATTCGGTCGCGGACTTTGCCGTTGACCTGGATTATCAGCGTGATCTCTTTCTCCGCTATGAGCGATTCGTCGTAGCCGGGCCACGCCTGCTCATGCACGGAGTACGGCTCACCCACGGCGGCCCACATCTCTTCGGCGTGATGCGGGGCGAGCGGAGCGAGGAGCCGGGCGAAGGTCCGGAGCGCATCGTTCCATGAACCTTCATCCACGTCGTCGCGCACCGCGAGCAGGTAGTTTGTGTGCTCCATGAGACCCGCGATGGCCGTGTTGAAGCGGAACGCCGCGAGGTCTTCGGTTACTTTCTTTGTCGTGCGGGCGGTGCGGCTGGGAAGCTCGGCGGGGTCCGCGTCCGCGCCAGTCGCATCGCCGGTGGCCGTCAGGGAGAGTGCTCGGCGCAGGAAGCGGGCTACGCCTTCGATGCCGCGTCCGTCCCAGGGGCCGCCCTGATCCCACGGCCCGATGAACATCAGGAAGCACCTCAGCGCGTCCGAACCGTACCGCTCGACGAGATCCTGCGGGTTAACGACGTTGCCCCGACTCTTGCTCATCTTCTCCGCATCCTCACCAAGTATGATGCCCTGGTTGAAGAGCTTCAACATCGGTTCGTCAAAGTCCACAAGACCGAGATCCCGCATAACCTTCGTAAAAAAGCGAGTGTAAAGCAGATGCATCACGGCGTGCTCGATACCGCCGGTGTATTGATCCACGGGCAGCCACTTCGCGCCGCGTTCGGGATCGAACGGTCCCTCGTCGTAGTGCGGGCTCAGGTAGCGGTACTGATACCAGGACGAGTCCATAAACGTGTCCATCGTATCGGTCTCGCGCTCCGCCGGGCCTCCGCAGATAGGACATTCGACGTTTCGGAAACCCTCGTGCAGCTTGAGGGGGGATTCGCCGGTCGGGGTGAATTCGGCGTCCTCGGGGAGCAGGACGGGCAGGTCTTCCTCCGGGACGGGAACAGGTCCGTGTTCGGGACAGTAGATGATCGGGATGGGCGTCCCCCAATACCGCTGGCGGCTGATGAGCCAATCCCGCAGCCGGTACGTCACCGTGGACTCTCCGGCACCCTTCTCTTCGAGCGCCTCGATCATGCGTTGTTTCGCTTCCTCTATTTCGAGACCGTCGAGGAAGTCTGAGTTGATGGCCGGGCCTTCTCCGACGTATGCCTCGCCGTCGAAGTCTTCAGGGGGTTGGACGGTTCGGATTATTGGCAGATCGTATTTAGTGGCGAAGTCCCAGTCGCGCTGGTCCTGGCCGGGGACCGCCATGATCGCGCCGGTCCCGTAACCCATGAGCACGTAGTCCGCCGCGTAGATCGGGATGTCCTGGCCGTTTGCCGGGTTGATCGCGTAGGCGCCGGTGAACACGCCGGTCTTCTCGCGGGTGACATCGGTACGGTCGATCTCGGTCATGCGACCGGCCTTCTCGACGTACTCGGTCACGGCTTCGGATTGCTCGGGCGTCGTGATCTTCGCTACCGCCGGATGCTCGGGGCTCATTACGAAGAACGTGGCCCCAAAGAGCGTGTCCGGGCGGGTGGTGAAGACTTCCAGGGGGCCGTAGCCGGGAACTTCGAAGACGATCTCCGCGCCTTCAGAGCGCCCGATCCAATTGGTCTGAAGCGTCTTTACGCGCTCGGGCCACTCTATCTTGGAGAAGTCCAGAAGCTCTTCGGCGTAGTCCGTGATCCGGAACAGCCATTGCGCGAGGTTCTTCTTTATGACCGGCGTTCCGCATCTTTCGCAGACCCGATCCGGCCCAACCACTTGCTCCCGAGCCAGCGTCGTATTGTCTTTGGGACACCAATCCACCGGCGCTTCTTTCCGGTAAGCGAGCCCCTTTTCGAGGAACTTGAGGAAGAACCACTGGTTCCAGCGGTAGTACTCCGGCGTGCAGGTCACGACTTCCGAGGAGCGGTCGAACATCGCGCCCATCTGCTCCAGTTGTCCACGCATGTTTTCGATGTTGGAGATCGTCCACTTATAAGGATGTATCCCCCGATTGATGGCCGCATTCTCAGCCGGAAGCCCGAAGGCGTCGAACCCTATCGGAAAGAAAACCCGGTAACCGCTCATCCGCATAAACCGCGCATGGGTGTCCGAGGGCGTCATCGCATACCAGTGCCCGACGTGAAGGTCCCCACTCGGATACGGCAGCATTGTCAGCGCGTAGTGCTTTGGCTTATCCGTATCTTCGTCGGTTTCGTAAAGTCCGCTCTCGGTCCATCGCTCCTGCCAGCGATGTTCCAGCGAGGTGGGATCATAGGTCTTCCTGGGTCGCGTCTCGCTCACGTGAGACTCCTTCTCGGGTGTGATGTTGAGTACTTCGGAATCGGTAATGAAGCGCGGGTCTCTATAGTCGTGAAGCGGTAGAACGAACTCTATATATCCCAGCGTACATGCGCCTAATATAGCATCGCCACCCGGTTTTATGAAGGCGTCGCCACCCGATACCTTCTAGCCGGTCGAACCCTCCGCAACCTCTCCAGAGCCCTTGCGACCCTTTCGCCGGGCAAACAAATCCTTGACGAAGGCTGCGAGATAACCCAGGATCACAGACCCAACGAGATAACCACCGAGAACCCGGAAAGCGTCCCCGAGCCCCGCAGCGGAACGCCCATCGAAGAAGATCAGCGAACGCAAACCGTCGTTTATGTATCGCAGCGGCAGCCAATCTGCGTAAGCCTGATAGAAACCCGGCAGAGCCTCGATAGGCGCGAGGCCGCCGGCAGAGACGAGCCCGAGCAACACGCCGAATATTGCGGCGATCCCGACACCAGCCGCCCCAAACAACGTCGTAAGCAGCATTACCACGGCCATTATCGCGGCGATAGCGAGCACTAGGAACAAGAACACTGGCAGCAGATCCGCCTCGTGATCTACACTCACCACCCCGAACGCGACCCCGACCTCAGCCCCCGCCACTAGAGCCGTGTAAAGGCCACCGAGCAGGATCATCACCGTCCAAAGCCCCACCCGCGACGGACGCATCCCCCGGGACGCTAGACTATCCGCCACACGGGCAACCCTGAAGAAAACCAGCCGCCCCACCGAACCCGGCAAGGTTCGCCAGAAAAGCCAGGAAGAATGGCGACTGACCGTTGCCCGAATTATCCCCAACAGGTTCGGCCTCCGTCACGTTGGCCCGCACCGGGTCCGAGATCACAGCCGCGACCTCAGGTGTGAGCCGCGCCCCCTGCTCCCCGGCGGCCTTCGAGAGACGTTCGCTAGTCGCCTGAGACACCCCCTGGACTATCCCGGTCGAGATATTCTGTACCGGGACCGAGGCGCTAGGTCCCGCGGATGGGTTGGAGAGTACCTCGATCTCCGCCGGTTTCGGAGCCTTTGGCAGCGGCCCGACTTCCGTGGAGACATCCGCCTCGGAGACCTCGCCACGCACCGGGTCCGAGATCACCGCCGCCGCAGGCGGTGGCACAGGCCCACCTCCCTCCGCCAATCCACCCAAAATGCGTTCACTCGTAGCTCCCGAAACCCCACCAACGATGCCGTTGAAAGCATCCTCCACAGCACTCGCAGTAGCGGGACGAACCGCCGGGCTGGAGAGCAACTCCAGGTTAGCGGGCTCCGGCTCCGGCATCTCCGCCCCCGGCGGAGGTCCGCTCGTAGCACCCGGTGGTGGACCGGACATGCTCGCCAAGGTCTTCGAATAGTTTTTGGGGATTACGATGGCAGCGTAGGCCTCGCCTTTCGAGATTTCATCCAAGGCGGCCTGGCGGCTGTCGAGTTGCTTCCACTGGACGAAGCTGGGGGCAGGAGAATCGGGGCCGGTGATCCTCTCTACCACCTCTTCACCGAGCCTGGTCGGCTCTCCCTACATCTCCGCGCCTTCATCCTCGTTCACGATGGCGAGAGGAAGCTCCGGCGGACTCGCGG
The DNA here is from genome assembly GCA_041748475.1 of Rubrobacteraceae bacterium. Lineage (GTDB taxonomy): Bacteria > Actinomycetota > Rubrobacteria > Rubrobacterales > Rubrobacteraceae > JACDDK01. Next base: position 5,095 of record JBGTDE010000134.1, read on the forward strand.
CGGTCGCGAGATCCTCTCCGTGTAGTCCTTCAGGATCACGATAGCCCCATAGAATTCGTTCCGTCCGAGCCCTTCGAGCGCGTCCTTCCGACTATTGGGCTGCGTCCATTCGACGACACCATCAGCCGGAGAATCAGAACCGATCACGCGCTCCACGACCTGATCGCCTAGCGCAACCTCTTCTCCACCCAACTCCCCACCCTCGTCTTCGTTCACCAGGGCGACGGGAAGATCCTTCAGGTTCTCGGTCGGGCTCGCAATGGCCGTCAAGTAAGCGTAGAACAGCAGCGACAATACCATCGCGACCGCGACTATGGAGACCCAAACCTTCGGACTCGTAAGGACTCTCAGCGCATTCGTGCTCGCGTGCTCCTTTCCGCGATCATCGTTCTGCTGGGTTCGTTGGGATTCTCTACGAACACCCGGTCGAGGTACATTCTCAAGCCGACGAGATCCGAGATCTTCCCCGAGTAGGCGATGTGTCCGTCGGGACGGATCAGGAACAGCCGCGATTCCTTCGCACCGTAGCTTTTATGAAGCTTTCGGTTCCCGCTCGACACCGGTTCGATGCTCATAGGCGCCGCGTAGCGATCCAGCAGGCTTTGTATTTCTTCACACGTCACATCCAACTTGACGGGATCCGGTTTCTCACCCTCGAAAAGAAGCAGATGATGGTCCGGGCCACGGAGCAACTCGAAAATGCTCTTGCCAGGGTCCGGGGCGACCTCGAAGAAGCCGTATGGCGCCCGCTCTCCGGCCTTTGGTCCTCTCTTTGAAGGCTCGGAGTGCTCGACAGCTGGGCTCTCCTCGTAGTTCGTCCAGAGTTGTGAGATAAACCAGAACGCCCGCCTTCTAAGAGTCGGCACCTGGGACACAATCCAGAAGAGCGGTGGAGCAACGAACACCTTGAGCCGTTGGGTCATCGAGTTGGTCGCATCCCCCACCAGGGAGAAGCCCCGGTCGGAGCCGTTTAGGATTGCGCGGGCAAACGGCATACGCTCGGCCTCGTAGGAGTCGAGTAGCGAATCGTGGGCGTGACCCTTTACGACGAGCGCCAGCTTCCATCCCAGATTGTAGGCGTCCCCGATGCCAGTATTCATGCCCTGACCACCGGCTGGCGAGTGGATGTGAGCGGCGTCACCAGCGAGAAACACGCGCCCGACCCGGAACCGCTCGGTCATACGACGGTGGGTACGGTAGATGCTGCTCCAGTTCAAAGCCGTGATCTTCGTCCGCAGACCACTATGCTCGTCGAGAGTACGCTGAACATCTTCAGCCGTGATGTCCTCTTTACCCTCCAGATCTTCTGTCACGTTCCCGATAAGACGGTATCGTCGGTCACCGGGCATCGGGAACAGCCCGTAGAAACTGGTGCGCGTGAAGTCTATGTACACCCGCTGGTCTAGCCCATCCCAGTCCATCTCCATATCCGCCAGGAACAAGGTCTGCTCGTAGGTGTCACCCTCGAAGTCCAATCCCAGCGAATGGCGCACCGGGCTGCTCGCCCCATCCGCCCCGACTACCCATCCAGCTTCGATGGTCTCCCCATCACCATCGGAGTGCCGGACAGTCGCCCGTACACCGCCGGAAGTTTGGGACAACTGTAGTGATTCCGTGTTCCATTCGACCAGTTTGCCCGCGTCTTCGAGACCCTGGATCAGGAGTCTCTCAGTCTTATGCTGCTCGTAGATCAAGGCCATCGGATACGGCGTGCGCTGTTCCTGCTCTCGACCATCTTCGAAGAAAGAGAGTTTTCCAACGCTTTTTCCCTCTCTGAGAAGCTCGGCGGCACCCATCTTTTGCCCGTCTTCGACCGCCCGGTCTGCCAGCCCTAACTTGTCGAAAAGCTCCAGGGTCTTGGCGTGTATCACCAGCGCCCGGGATTCTTCTGCAGGTCCATCCACTTTGTCGACTATCCTGAAGTCGATGCCATTTTGAGCCAGCACGTTCGCCATCGTAAGACCCGTAGGTCCCGCTCCGATAATCAGTACATCCGTTTCCATCCCAAGCTCCTCTCC
>JBGTDE010000135.1:0-8631 GCA_041748475.1 Rubrobacteraceae bacterium
GGTTTGTCGGATCTACCTCGCGCCGCACAAAAGTGCGCTCCGAGGTTCTTGGGACTGGTTATCTGCTCAGGGAGAGCCTGGGAGGGGGAGGATCAAAGGAAAGGAAGATGCCCACCGGCCGTGCGTCGTTACTGATAGAGCGGCGCCCGTAGAACGCGCCGAAGGCGAGGATTCCAGCGGAAGAGACCGCAAGCACGGCGCCCAGGCACAGCCCGGCGATGCCGACAGAGCCCATCGGAGACTGTGCCGAGGACTGCGTGGCATACGGGCACTCCCCGGAGTCGCACATCTCCATCGCTCCCAGGTAGGGGTAGAGCGCCACGAAGGCGGTCACGAGAATCGCCAGCGAGATCAGGTATGTTCGCCGTGCGGTCATAGTAACCGGAGTATACGGCTTTTCGCGGACACGTTGCGCTAGCCCTTATCCGCAGCCTGGATCTCGTCGAGGTATCCTTGCATGAGCCTGATTTCGGCCGACTGCTCATCGCGGATCTTGCGGGCAAGATCTTTTAATTCCGGGTGCTCGGCTTCCTTGAGGGCCTTCTCGGACATGTCCACGGCCATCTGATGGTGCGGGATCATCATCCGCAGGAACATCTCGTCAGTGGAGTCGCCGCCCATCATCTCCTGCATGGAGCCGCCCATCATGTCCTCCATCTGACCGCCGCCCATCATCTCTTCCATCCGGGTTGGATCCATCATCCCGAACGTCCTTTCGGCGTCCGGATACCAGTCCTTGCGCATGGCCTGCATCTGGTCTATCTGCTCGGACTGGCTCTTTTCGATGTTACCAGCGAGCTTGCGAAGCTCGGGCCGCTTCGAGTCGGAGATCATATGCCCGGAAGACATGATGGCACCTTCGTGGTGCATGATCATCTGGTCGATGAACTGCAGGTCGAAGGGCTTTTCCTCGTCGAAGGAACCCATCGGCTGCATATTGCCACCGCCCATCATTGAGCCCATGCCGTCTCCGCCCATCATGCCGCCGCGCATCATGGACATCATCGAGCCCATTCCCGAGCCGTCCGCCGTGCCACCGCCCATCCTCGAACCGGCCTGTACGGCCGTCGAGGTAAAGCCGATACCGGCGATGAAGAGGGTGACGACTGCGAGACCGGCGAGAAGATACCTGTACTTGTGCATTTTTAGATACCACCTTTCGTGGCGTTCTCACGGTCTTTCAAGACTTCGAGGGACCTCTCGTACTCCTCGGCGTCTATCTCGCCGCGGGCGAAGCGCTTTTGCAGTATCTCCTCGGCGTTGTCTTCACGGTTACCTGAGGTGCCATCGCTACCGCCACGCTTTGGGAAGATCCTCATCAAGGCCCAGATCGCGAAGGCGATCAGACCGCCCCAGAATAGTAGCGGCAGCAACATCCACAGCCAGCCCCCGCCATTCATCATTCCATCCATCATACCTAACAGTCTCCTTCTAGTTTTCGACGACGTTCAAAGGATAAGGGGGCGGCATCAAGCACGGGTCTGGTGAAGATCAAGATTAGATCAAGTTTTCAGGGCTCCGGGATTGTCTGTTCGCAACCGGCAGCGAGAAGTAGAATCTTGCTCCCTTGCCCGCGCCAGGACTCTCGGCGCTCATGCTTCCACCCATAGCTTCGACGAGCGCCTTCGAGATGGCGAGCCCGAGCCCCGAGCCGCCGCGAGCTTCGCTCCGCGAGCGGGACTTCTCGGCCCTGTAGAACCGCTCGAAGACGTGCGGCAGGTGCTCGGAGGCTATGCCCTGCCCGGTGTCTTCGACCCCGAAGATAACTGAATTTCCCCGGACCACCGTATCGACTGAGACCCGTCCTCCTTTGGGAGTGTGGCGCAGGGCGTTACCAAGCAAGTTGGTCAGTACCTGCACGACCCGGTCACCGTCCGCGAAGACTCGCGGCAGGTCATCCGGCGCTGTACTCGCAAGAGCTACGCCCTTTTCGTCGAAGAGCGGTACCATACGTTCCGTTGCCGTACGGACCACTTCGCCGGGACTGACCGCCGCCGTGTGGAGGTCGAGCTGTTTCGCCTCGGCCTGGGAGAGCCGACGCAGGTCGTCCACGAGCCGCCTCATGCGCTCGGCTTCTCCGTAGAGGAGAGCCCAGGTCTCGTCGGAAGGCTCCACGATGCCTTCCATGAGCCCCTCCATGTAGCCTTGCAGGGTGGAGAGAGGCGTTCGCAGCTCGTGGGAGACGTCCCCGATCAGCTCGAGCCTCTTCCGCTCCGCCTCCTCAAGCGAGGCAGCCATCGAGTTGAAATTCTCCGAGAGGACGCCCAACTCATCGGGCTCACCGACCGGCACCCGCTCGCCGTAGCGCCCGGCGGCGATGCGGCGGGTCGCCGCACTCATGCGGCGCAGGGGATTTGAGATCCGGCGCGACACGAAGAGGCTGGAGAGAGCCGCGACGGCCGCCGCCGCCACTCCCGCTACCAGTAGAGAGTAAAGGAGCGTAAGACCGAAGGCCCGGCCAACGGAGCCCATCATCCCTCCCATCTCGGACGGTTGCATCATTCCGGTCCCGGAGTCCATCATCCCGGCCATCAAGCGTCCGAATATCACCGGCGCTATTAGGTAGAGGGCCGCGAGCAGCGTGAAGGCCACAACCAGGGCCACCAGAAAGTGAGATATGAAGAGCTTTGCGCTGAGACTCCGGGAAAGGTTGAGGGCAAACCGGCGCTTCATGGAGCCTCGAACTTGTAGCCGACCCCGCGCACCGTCCGGATGTAGCGGCCTCCGGCGTCTTTATCCGCCGCGTCAAGTTTCTTTCGCAGGTTTGCGACGTGAACGTCCACCACGTGATCGTCTCCGAAATAGTCCTCTCCCCACACCCGCTCCAGAAGACGCCGCCGTCCAAAGACGAAGCCCGGCCTGAATGCCAGAGCGAGAAGCAGATCGAACTCCAGCGCGGTAAGTGATACCTCCGCTATTCCGAAGCGCACCCTGCGCCGGTTCGGGTCTATCTCCAGCTCTCCGAACGCGAGTGGCTTCTCCTCCGGGGCATCGGCTCCTCCAAGACGTCCACTGCGCGGCCTGCGGAGCATCGCCCGTATGCGGGCGACGAGCTCTCCGGGAGAGAACGGCTTGGTCAGGTAGTCGTCGGCGCCGGCCGAGAGGCCAACAATCCTGTCCACCTCCTCCGTCCGGGCGGTGAGCATGATGACGTACGCCTCAGAGAAACGCCGGATCTCCCGTAAGACCTCCATCCCATCCAGTCCTGGCAGCATCCAGTCGAGGACCACCACGTCGGGTTCCAATCGCCGGGCCTTCTCCAGCCCCGACTCGCCGTCAAAGGATTGGTGCACCTCGAAGCCTTCCCGCTCCAGGTATCCTCGGAGCAGGTCGGCCAGGTTCTTCTCATCCTCGATCACGAGCGCTCTAACTTCCACGCCCTTATTCTAGTCGTTGCCGCGAAACAGCTCTGCGCAAACGCCCATTCGAGCATCCGGGGGGCAAGTGCTATATTCTTCTATCCGGCCCTCGGGAAAGCAAAAAAGCGTGGAACTTCCGCACGGTAGCGTCTGTACTCCTCGCCAAAGGTTCGCTCCAGGTGACGCTCCTCTATAGTGAAGTACAGTCTGTGAACGAAGGAGAGAAAGCCTACGAGCACCAGCGCCTTGACGGAACGGCCCGCTATTGCAGTGCCGAGTAGCGCCAGCAGCCATCCGACGACTTGCGGGTTTCGACTGTAGCGGTAGGGGCCGCTCTTTACCAGTTGGCCCGTCTCAAGACCCGACATTTGCTCGAACGAACGGAACTCCCGGACGCCGGCAGTGAACAATCCGGCACCGGAGCCAGTGGCGGTGACGCCTAGCGCGAAGGCTATCTCTGGATCAACTGGTAGCCGTTTGGAGGGTCGCAAGGATGCGGAGATAGTCAGCCCGACGTGCAAGAGATAGAGTACCCATGCTGATACGGAGGCCACGCTTGAGAGTTCTCCCTTGTCTTCGTAGTCCCGCTCGACCCTCCGCAAGACCCATGCTGCTAAAGCACTCATACTGGCGAGTTGGAGCGGCGTTTTCTTCATTAGAGCTATCATCCTAAGTGGCACGCTGGCCCTCCCGTCGTCCGTCGAACCGTAGGCGCTCTCCCCCGGCTTCGTGATCTCCTACGTGGTCTACCTGCAAAGTGGTGTGGTCTATGTCGAACTCCTCATCCAGGAGCTCTTCGAGATCCCGGCGCTTCTGGTGGCAGTCATCGTCCTTTCCGACGAGTACGTGGGCGGAAAGGGCCGGAAAGCCCGAAGTAACCATCCATACGTGCAGGTCGTGGACTTCTTCCACACCGTCTACGCTGACCATCTTCTGGCCGATCTCCTCGGCGTCTACGCCGGGCGGGGAGCTTTCGAGCAGGATGTTCACCGATTCTCGCAAGAGTTTCCAGGAGCTAAAGAGGATCAGCACCCCGATAAAGACGCTGATGAGCGGGTCGGCGTAGCTCCAGCCGGTTAGGAGGATGACGAGGGCCGCGGCGATGACCCCTACGGAACCCAGCAGATCCGCCATTACGTGCCTCAGAGCGCCTTGCATGTTGAGGTTCTCACCCGCCGAGCGGGTGAGGATCAGCATGCCGGCCAAGTTGACCACGAGCCCTATCACCGCGACGACCATCATCCACCCGCCGAGGACTTCCGGCGGGTCCTGGAACCGGTTGTAGGCTTCGTAGAAGATCCAGATAGAGACCGCCACGATGGTGATCCCGTTGAAGAGCGCCGCCAAAATCTCCGCCCGCTTGTACCCGAAGCTCCGGTTTGGCGTCGGGGGCTTCGCGGCCAGCCAGAAGGCGAACAGGGCGAGCCCCAGAGCGATGTTATCCGAGAGCATGTGCGCCGCGTCCGCGAGGAGCGCCAGCGAGCCCGTGACAAGACCGCCGATGACCTCAGCGAACATGTAGATTGTGGTGAACGCGAGGACTACCGCTAGCGCCTTCTTGTTTGCTCCGGCTCCGTGGTCGTGGCCTCCGCCGGAACCGTGGGAGTGTTCTTCAGAATGTGAATGGGCCACGGCTAACCCTCCTCCGGGTACTGTCTCAATGCCAACATCAAGCCGAGCCCCAACTCCGCAGCCGCCAGAAGTCTCACCAGAGAAGGACGTTCGGCAAACCACCGGACCGCCTCCTGGTAGCCCTCCGGACCGACCTTCCACAAAAGGCTGTGCCGTCTCGGCGCTACCAGTCCCACCACGCCATCGCCGATCACCGCTATCGCGGCGAGCTCCTTCACCCTTCTACTCATCTGGAGATCCTCCTTGACTGTAGTTATATGATGTATCATTCATATGATTGAGTATACATATATAGGAGAGGCTGTCAAGCTGCCAGGAGTATAGGGTGAGGGTGTGGGCTGTCAGTCGTGGCGGATGTGTTCGAGGGTGCCGAGAAGCAACTCGTGGACGTGCTCGTCTGCTAGGGAGTAGTAGACGAGCTTTCCGGCTCTTCGGAACTTGACCAGGTTTGCATCCCGGAGGACCTTGAGTTGGTGGGAGACGGCAGATTGGCTCATGCCGAGAGCTTTTTGCAGCTCGCCAACGGAGAGCTCTTCTCCGGGCAAGAGGGTACAGAGTATGCGCATCCGGGTAAGGTCTCCGACGGTCTTGAGGAGCTCGCTAGCCTCGCGGACATCCCGCTCGGTCGGCGCGGCGGCTGGTGCCTTCTTTGCCCGCTCCGGGTACTGCTTTTCGTCCTCTGAGGGTGTTTGCGGGGGGCGGTTCCGATTCGTGGTCATATGTTCATTATAGGTTGTGCGGGCGGGTTTCGAGTTTGGGCGGGGTCTCACAAGCCCTCGCCTGTGGCGCCGAGGATCCAAAAGGTTGCTATCAGGATGGGTTAGTGGATCAGGTAGATGAGCAGGGTGTGCCGCCCAAGGAAAGCGAGAGGTGCGGCGGCGCGGGGCGTCGGAGACGGCGGAGATTTCTTCCTCCAGGGCAGGTACGCGGCGTTGCCGAAAAACACACCCAGTAGCACTACGCCGAACCGGGGTAAGAGTGGACGGTAGTCCGGCATGAAGAGGCCTTCGGGTACGACGCCGAGCGGGACGAGCAGCACTCCGGTGGCTCCACCCGCGACAAAGTCCTGCGCCTGCACGTAGGCGCAGGCGGCTATAAGAGAGAGACCGAGGAGCAAGGTCGGAGACCTCGCCATGAAAGCCTTACATATACCTGTACTTCCAGTGGTGGAAAAACATACCGTCAATCCTGATGTGAAAGGTGAATATCTAAACCTGCAATCATTCAATCAAGGAAGTATTCCACGCTTGGTCTTGGGAGCAAACCCTTACATTTATAGACACAACCAGAAATCGTGCGTACAGTCGCATCCAGACTCGGCAGAAACCACACTCAGGGTGAGGGTGTCGGCCATCTCAAGCCCTCTGTAGCCGCCGCCAATGATGAGGGCCGTGCGAGGGGGCTATGCTCTGTAAGATGACGGTACAGACGGAAGCTGTCGTGCATGGAGAGTAGAGAGTGGACGCCTGGGAAGTCGAGATCCGAGATGGCCGGTCGTGCGGGCTCGGCGCCCTTCCCGATCACGAGCCGGTCGTAGGAGATCTCCCACGAACTACCTTCAGGGTCTGTGACCTCGACGGTCCTCGCGTCGGTGTGATCCTGCGGGCGGTGTGGCCGGTGAGGATGTTTATGCCCTGCTCTTCGATCTCCGCCGCGCTACGGTGGGCCAGGCGCGGTAGTCTTCGACCTCCCCGCTCAGGTAGAAGGGCAGGCCGCAGATGCTGTAGTTGGGATAGGCGTCTGCGACCACCACCGTTACCTCGGCCTCCGCGTTTACCTCTCTTGTGCGCAGCGCGACGGCTATACCGGCGTCACTACCGCCGATGATGAGCAGGCGCATCAATCAGGTACTCGGGTACGCGGGGTAAGTCCGGGCCGTCGATGCCGGGCCTACGGTGAGGGCTTCGCTTCTCGCCTCTCGCCCGGCCTGTTGGTCGTACTCCCGCAGTTCGGCCTCCCACCGCGCCGCCTCCATGCGCTCCTTGCGCTCCCTTTCACGCTCCTCTCTGAGCTTCGCAAGCTCCGCCTCCGGATGCTCCAGCCAGTTCTTTACTTTCAGCTCTATCTCGTCGCGCACTACCCGGAACCTCTCTAGCATGGAATCGTAAGGGAGACTCTCATCGGAGCGCGGATCTTCGAAAATCCACGAGAACCTTATATTTACCCCGGGGAATGTCTTTGGGCAACGCTCCTCGGCCCGGGCGCAGACGATGGCGAGGTAATTGAAACTCATCTTTCCGAAATAGGTTCCTAGAGCCTTGGGATACTGCTCGGAGATGTCTATTCCAACTTCTCTCATTGCCTCGACGGCGCACGGGTGAATCTCGTCCGTGGGGTCTATGCCCGCGCTGTAAGCCTCGAACCCGTCTCCACCGTAATGCCTCAAAAAGCCCTCGGCCATCTGACTTCTCGCGGAGTTCTGGGTACACAGGAACAGCACCTTGAGCTTCTTGGTCTCCTCCGTCTTCTCCATCTGCTTAGTCCTCCTCTCCTAGATTTACGAAACTCCGGCTAAGAAACCTCTACCGTCTTCGGGGTTCCACCGGCCGCGAGCTGTTCGGCGAACTCATCCGGCAACTCGCTATTACGGATACCCTCCATCGCCTTACCGAGGTCGTACTCGACCCGGACGAACTCCACGGAGAACCCATCCTCCCCGGCTTCGATGAGGACGTAGCCAGCTCGGGGGTCGCCGTCTTTGGGCTTGCCCACGGAGCCGGTGTTTACGAACTGAACGCCCTCCACTTCCCGCGTCCAGGGCTTGTGGGTGTGGCCGAAGGCTATGAGGTCTCCCTGCTTGAGTCCAGCGGCATCCGCCATCTTCTTGCAGAAGGAGTCGGGACGGTCTTCCGTCCAGTAGAGGGTGTTTAGGGTCGGGGTGCCGTGTACCAGGGTGATCTGGGGCCGTGAAGTGTGACCGCCACGGGGCCGGAGATCCATGCTGAAAGGCAGCTCTCCTAGAAACCGTTTGGTCTCCACCGAGACGTGCTCCCGCGTCCACTCGTAGCTCTCGTGCGAAAGTTCCTCTGCTCTCTCGCTCTCGGCCTTGCAGCCGCAATGCTTGTAGTCGTGGGCTGTGGTCGAGTCGTAGTTGCCGGCGATCCCCGGTACGCCGCGCTCCCGGACGAGGGCCACCACCTCGATGGGCCAGGGCGCGTAGCCGACGAGATCACCGAGATGATAGACAGCGTCCATGTCGTCCTGACTATCTATGTCTTCAAGCACTGCTTCGAGGGCGGGTAGGTTGGAGTGGATGTCCGAGATCAGGGCGTACTTCACGATTCCCTCCTTAATCGTAGTTTGACGATTTGCCATCACCAGTATACGCACCAGCATATATCGCTGTGTTACAATGCGGTTAAATCTCTTCCATAGGGAATGGACCTACGATGTCCAGTAAGTACCCCAAGTGATGACAAAAATGCAGACCGACCTTGAAGATAGGCTTTGCTCGTCTATTTGCGGCGGGCGGGTCGCTAACCAGCCCGAGCATCGAGGACGGATGTTCGATTGTGCGGAGGACGGCCATCGGCCTTACGCTCACCGTACCGATCTACAAGGTAGTCGGCTTGGTCCCGCGTCAGCAGCGTGAATTTGACGAGCTCCTCCATCACGTCGACCAGCCGGTCGTAATAGGGAG
>JBGTDE010000136.1:0-2487 GCA_041748475.1 Rubrobacteraceae bacterium
TCCTCGCGGCTTATGTTGAACTCTTTGGCGACTTGTTCTCCGGTCAGACCCATGCCCATATATACAGCCGGGTTGGTCTCCACGAGCGACGGAGCCGGAGAGAAGTTCGGCATCTCGATGGTGGTGGACATATGCTCGCAACCACCGGCGAGGATAGTCTTGGCCTGGCCTGTCATGATCCTCTCCGCCGCGTTCGCGACAGTCTGAAGACCGGACGAACAGAACCTATTCACCGTCTGAGCCGGAACGGTCTCGCTCATGCCAGCCCGGATCGAAGCGAGCCGCGCCATGTTGTTGCCCTGCGTCCCTTCCGGCATCGCACAGCCAATAATAACGTCCTCGACATCCGCAGCATCCAACCCTTCAGCGCGGCTTACGGCCTCCCGGATAGCGGCTGCGGTCATGTCCACCGGATGCATCGCCCGCAACGTACCCCGTGGCGCACGCCCTACGGCGGTCCTCGCCGCCGATACGATAACTGCTTCTTTCATTGGTTCTCCCTTCGGTTGAACAATATTTCAGCTAGTTCCTAACTGGTTTTCCGGTCTTGAGCAGACCGCCGATGCGTTCGTGGGTCTTCTCGTTCTCCAATAGCGCGAGAAAGGCTTCCTTCTCCAGCCCGAGGACGTACTCCTCGCTCACCCACTGGGCCTGGCTGATGTTGCCGCCGGTCAGGACGTTCGCGAGGTGTCCGGCTATTACGCCGTCGTATTCGCTGGCGAAGTGGCCCCATTGTAGTGTCCGAACGCCGACTTCTAGCGCGGAACGGGTGGTGGTTCCGACGGCGTAGACGTTGTTGCCGTGCTCAGGTGGAGCGTAGCCGTCCGCGAGATCTTGGACTTCGCGTTTGGCGGCGGAGATGAGGTGATCCGGGTTCATTACTACGCGGTCGTCGTCACCCAGGTAGCCCATCTCTTTGGCTTCGAGGGCGCTTGCCGCGACCTTTGCCATCGCGATCTGCTCGAACGCCTTCTGCACCATCGGGAGCGGCGGTATGTTCGGCGTGACACGCAAGGCCCGAGAGACGAGCCTACGGGCCATCTCTTTCGTTCCACCGCCAGCGGGTATCAGGCCGACACCGACCTCGACGAGGCCCATGTAGGTCTCGCCAGCCGCCACAACCCGGTCGGCATGCAGGCAGATTTCGAGTCCTCCGCCGAGCGTCTGGCCCCGAGGTGCGGCGACTACGGGCTTGGGAGCGAAGCGGAAATCCATAAGGAGCTTCTGTAGCGCGGTGATGCTTTTGTCTACTTCGCTCAGCATCCCGTTCTGGACGGCGTGGGCAACTTCTCCAAGGTTCGCCCCGACGCAGAAGTTGCGGCCCTCGTTGCCGATGACGAGCCCCTCCCAGTCGTCGCTCTCAAGCACCGCGAGCGCTCTGTTTCCCATCTCGACCATTGCGGCGTCGATGCTGTTGCCTTTGGAGTGGAATTCCAGGCAGAGTACGCCATCCCCGAGATCCAGCAGGCTGGCCGAATCGTTGCTGGCGAGTTCATTGCCGTCTTCGCGCAAAGCGTCGAGCGAGACGTACATCGGGTCTTCGCGCACGGGCTCGTACTGCTTGCTGACCGGGCTAAACTGCATCTCCTTGCCGTTCTCGGTCTTATAGAAAGTCTCGTTGCCCGCTTCGAGCATCTCGTGGACCCAGGGGCCGACTTCGAGGCCGACGGACTTCATGTTCTCCACGGTCTCGCTGACGCCGAGCAAGTCCCAGGTTCGGAATGGGCCGGTCTGATGGGCAAATCCCCACTCCATTGCGTGATCCATATCTTCCAGGGTGTCGCTGATCTCCGGTACTCGCCGCGAGGCGTACGCCATGTACGGCAGCAATGTATCCCGCAGATATTTGGCGTGACGATCTTCGTCAGCCTTCTCCATCAAGAAGCGGAGCCTTGCTTGAAGGTCTCCCTGTTTCCAGGCTTCATCGGCTATTGGGACTTCCGGGTTCTCGACTGGCTCGTGCTCGAAAGTTTCGAGGTTCAGCACATCGAAGACGGTCTTGCCGTCACGCTTGTCGCGCTTGTAAAACCCTGCGCCGGTCTTGTTGCCGAGCAGGTTCTTCTCCTGCATCTCTTTTAGTTTCGCGGGTGGTTTGAGGTCTTCGCGGGCATCGTCTTCCGGGACGGCTTCGTAGAGATTTTCAGCGACTCCGACGGCGATATCCAGGCCGACCTGGTCGTTGAGGCGGAACGTAGCGGTTTTGGGGTGCCCGATCAGGGGTCCGGTGATAGCGTCGATCTCCTCTATCCCGTAACCGTTCTCAAACGCATACGTCACCGACTGCATCCCGGCGAAAGTACCGAGCCGGTTACCGATAAAGTTCGGCGTGTCCTTGGCGATCACACCGCCCTTGCCGAGTACGCGCTCCCCGAAGTTCCGCGTAGCCTCGATTATCTTGGTATCCGTATCCTCCGTAGGGATGATCTCCATGAGCTTCAAATAGCGCGGCGGGTTGAAGAAGTGCGTCCCGAGGAACCGCTTCTTGAA
>JBGTDE010000137.1:0-3243 GCA_041748475.1 Rubrobacteraceae bacterium
CGATCAAGCGGTAACGTCGCTTGTGACCGCCGCCGATGTGGCGGGTCGTGATGCGACCGTGGTTGTTACGACCGCCGGTTTTATGGAGCTTACGGACCAGTTTCTTCTCCGGCTTGTCCCGCGTGATCGAATCCCGCGTTAGAACCGAGGAATTTCTGCGGCCCGCGCTCGTCGGCTTGTATCTGCGCGCCGGCATACTAGACCCCCTCGAACAGTTCGATGCGCTCGCCCGGTCCCAGCTTGACGACGGCCTTCTTCCACACTGCCGTCCGGCCCCGCGTGAGACCCTGGCGTTTGGGCTTGCTCTTTACATTTACCGTGTTGACTTTCGCCACGCTCACATCGAACGCGCTCTCGATGGCCTGGCGGATCTGATTCTTGTTCGCCCGCCGATCCACCTGAAACGTGTACTGACCTTCAACCTCGATAAGGTTGTAGCTCTTCTCCGATATGACCGGCCTTATGATTACCTGATGCGGGTCCATGCTACTTCTCCTCCCCCGCGAGTTTGGAGTAAGCCGCCCGCGAGAACACAACCTCCCGAGCCCTCAAAAGCTCGTAGACCCCATACTCGTAACTTCCGACAACCGAAACCTTCGGCAAGTTCCGAAACGACAACTCAGCATTCTCGTCATCGTGCGTAAGAACCACCAAGACCGGACCCCGAAGATCCATCTTCCCAAGCAAATCTTTGGCCTGCTTGGTCGAAGGCTTATCGAAAGCCAGCGAATCTAGCACGAACAACTCTCCGTCTGCAGCCTTAGCCGAAAGAGCCCCGTGAAACGCCGCGAGCGCTTCCTTGCGGTTTATACGTTTGCGCGACCTTGGGCCTTTTGGCTTTGGACCGCCCCAGGTGCCACCGCCAACACGATTGTGCGGCTTGGCATCGCCTGCGCGAGCGCGGCCCGTGCCTTTCTGGCGGTACAGCTTCGCGCCAGAACCCGTAACCTCGCTGCGGCCCTTTGTCGAGGCCGTGTAGCGCCGCCGGGAGTCAAGCTCCGCGACGACAGCTCGATGTATTACGTGCTCGCGGGGCTCGGTCTCGAACTTTGGACCCTTGAGATCCAGCGAAGACTTATTGCCGCTGCGGGCGTCGAATACCTGTGCTTGCGCCACCCTACTCACCCGCCTTCCGAATGCGAACTATCGCGTTCTTGCCGCCCGGCACGCCACCGCGCACCCAAAGCTCGTTCTTCTCCAGGTCCACGTGAGCAACCTGCAGGTTCTTCACCGTGGCGTTCTTGTTGCCCATCTGTCCAGGCATCTTCTGTCCCTTGAAGACCCGAGCCGGGTCAGCCGAAGCGCCGACCGAACCCGGAGCCCGCACGTTGTGCGAACCGTGAGAGACCGGCCCACGGGAGAAACCGTGGCGCTTGATCGTACCCTGAAACCCCTTGCCCTTGGAAGTCGACGTGACGTGAACCTTGTCCCCAACCTCGAAGACATCCGCCGCCAGACTCGCGCCAGCCTCGCCTGTTACACCGCGAAGCTCCCGAAGGTGCTTGCGTGGCGGGGTCTCGTGCTTCTCGAAGGCACCCGCGTGCGACTTGTTCACCTTGCGCGTCGGAACCGTGCCAAAACCAACCTGAACCGCGTCGTAACCGTCGTTTTCGGCGGTGCGGACAGCGGTAATAAAGTTCGGCTCGACCTCGATGATCGTCACGCTAACCAGCGTGCCGTCGTCCTGAAACGCCTGCGTCATGTGTTTCTTGCGTCCGAAAATTGCCGTAGCCATAATCTTAATTCGCCTTGATCTCGATATTTACGCCCGCCGGGAGGTCAAGACGCTGTAGCGAATCGACCGTGCGCGGCGTGGGCTGCTGAATGTCTATGAGCCGCTTGTGCGTGTGCATCTGGAAGTGCTCCCGAGAATCCTTGTCGGTGAAGGGACCCCGGATCACGGTGTAGCGGCTCTTCTTGGTCGGCAGAGGTATGGGGCCAAATACAAAAGCCCCGGTACGCTCCGCCGTTTCCACTATGGATTTCGCCGTCTTGTCTATGACCTCGTGGTCATAGGCTTTCAGCTTTATCCGTATCTTAGAGACGGCCATTAGTCACCTACTCGACTATCTCGGTGACGACACCAGCACCCACGGTCCTGCCACCCTCGCGTATGGCGAAGTTGAGTCCTTCGTCCATTGCTATCGGCGCGATCAACTCTACGTTCATCACCGTGTTGTCTCCGGGCATCACCATCTCAACACCCTCCTCCAACCTTATCTCTCCTGTCACGTCCGTCGTCCTAAAGTAGAACTGTGGTCGGTAGTTGGAGAAGAACGGTGTGTGCCTGCCGCCTTCTTCTTTGCTCAACACGTAAACCTCGGCCTTGAACTTGGTGTGCGGGTTGATCGTTCCGGGCTTTGCGAGTACCTGTCCGCGCTCTATGTCCTCACGCTTGACTCCCCGTAGCAATGCTCCGATGTTGTCTCCGGCTTGTGCTGAGTCCATCGACTTGTTGAACATCTCTACTCCGGTGACCGTGGTCTTTCTCGTGTCACGCACTCCTACTACTTCTATCTCCGTGTTGATGGCGATCTCTCCGGCCTCGACTCGACCTGTTGCTACCGTTCCGCGGCCCTGGATCGTGAACACGTCCTCCACCGCTAGCAGGAACGGTCGGTCTATGGCCCGCTCGGGCTCGGGTACGTAATCGTCGACAGCCTGCATCAACGCTACTATGGCCTGCTCTCCTAGCTCTCCTTCGTCTCCGTCTAGTGCCTTCAGGGCGGATCCTGTCACTACCGGGATGTCGTCGCCTGGGAATTCGTACTCACTGAGCAGCTCCCGAACTTCCATCTCCACTAGCTCAAGAAGCTCGTCGTCGTCGACCATGTCGGCTTTGTTGAGGAACACGACTATGTAGGGCACGCCTACCTGACGAGCGAGCAGGATGTGCTCACGGGTCTGGGGCATCGGGCCGTCGGCGGCTGAGACTACGAGGATGGCTCCGTCCATCTGGGCGGCGCCGGTGATCATGTTCTTGACGTAGTCGGCGTGTCCGGGGCAGTCCACGTGCGCGTAGTGGCGCTTCTCCGTGGCGTACTCCTGGTGAGAGGTCGCTATGGTGATGCCCCGCTGGCGCTCCTCGGGGGCGTTGTCTATCTGATCGAAGGCGACACTCTTGTTGGCTACGTCGTTTGGGACGGTCTTCGCCAAGACCGCGGTGATCGCCGCCGTCAGCGTCGTCTTGCCGTGGTCCACGTGGCCTATCGTGCCTACGTTCAGGTGCGGCTTGTTCCTCTC
>JBGTDE010000138.1:0-5034 GCA_041748475.1 Rubrobacteraceae bacterium
AATATGCGAAGCCGGAGACTGAGATCTTCGAGGGTTCGCTCTCGGACTTGTTTCGGGAGTCGGTCGAGCAGCACGCGGATAAGATTGCGCTGACGTTCTACGGGACGGAGTTCCCGTTTCCGAGGCTCGAAGCGCTGGCCGAGAAGATGGCTGCTTCGCTTGCGGCTAGTGGTGTGGGGAAGGGGGATCGGGTCGCCCTCATGCTACCTAACTGTCCACAGTATGTGATCTCGTTCTTCGCCGTGGTCCGTCTCGGGGCTATCGTGACGCAGCTAAACCCGATGTACGTGGAACGCGAGATCGAGCACATAGTCAACGACTCGGACGCCGAGACTATCGTGGTCTACGCGGACATGTACCCTCGCGTCCAGGCAATTCTGCCGGAAACGTCTATAAAGAACGTGATCGTAGTAGATTTCAAGCCGGAGCCTGGCGAGTTGGACGAGGGCCATCATGCGTTCGGGGATTTCATGGCGATAGACGCTGACCCGGCGCCAACGATCGAGATAAACCCCGCCGAAGACGTGGCCGCGCTACAGTACACGGGCGGTACGACCGGCGTATCGAAGGGTGCGATGCTCACACACCGCAACCTCACGGCGAATGTTCAGCAGGCTTTGGATCTCTTTATTGACGACGAGGGCGCGTTCTCCAACAACCAGACGGTTATGGGCATCCTGCCGATGTTCCACATCTTCGGCCTCACCTGCGTGATGCTCTTTGGCATTCGTCAGGGACTCAATCAAGTATTGTTACCCAAGTTCGATCCCGCCGAAGTGATGGGTGTCGTGAAAGAGTACAGACCGGTTATGTTCAGCGGCGTGCCAACTATGTATATGGCACTCAACGCCAGCGGCGAAGACCTCCTTCAGTACGGTTTCGGCGATATTCGCACCTACAACTCCGGCGGCGCCGCGCTCCCTGTCAACTTGAAGCGGTCTTTCGAAGAGAAGACGGGTCGGCCACTGTATGAGGGGTACGGGCTCTCCGAAGCCTCGCCGGTCACGCACTTCAATCCGCCGTTCGTAGGAGTTGGGCGCGAGGGCAGCATGGGCATCCCGGTGCCCAGCACGGACGCCAAGATCATCAACGTTGAGGACGGCGAGAGCGAGATGCCGGTAGGCGAGTCCGGGGAACTTGTGATCCAGGGTCCCCAGGTAATGAAGGGCTACTGGAATATGCCCGACGAGACGGCTGGCACGCTCAAGGACGGCTGGCTCTACACTGGCGATGTCGCGACGATGGACGAGGAGGGATACTTCTACATCGTGGACCGGAAGAAGGATATGATCGTGGCTTCCGGCTACAATGTCTATCCCCGTGAGATCGAGGAGATCCTCTTCGAGCATCCCGAAGTCTCCGAAGCTGTAGCCGTCGGCATCCCGGACGAGTACCGGGGAGAGACGGTCAAAGCCTTTATCGTCCGCAGGCCCGAGAGCGGCGTGACGGAAGAGGAGATCCTGACCTTCTGCAAGGAACGCCTGGCTCCTTATAAGACTCCAAAGTTCGTCGAGTTCCGCGAAGAGTTGCCAAAGAGTACCGTCGGTAAGCTGTTGCGCCGCGTCCTCGCTGACGAAGAGAAAGAGAAATCCGGCGCGACCGCTGGAGCAAGTCCCGAGACTGGCACGGATGAGTCCGCGCCACCATCCCCGAGCTAGAGAGGAAAACGTATTGAACACCCTGGATCTCTTCCGACTCGATGGCAAGACCGCCGTCGTAACCGGTGGCGGACGGGGTCTCGGTCGCTACATGGCCGAAGCCCTCTCCGATGCCGGAGCCAACGTCGTCCTCTGCTCCCGCAAGCAAGAACCCCTCGACGAAGTACAGCGCGAGATAGAAGCCGGAGGCGGCAAAGCCCTCGCCATAGCAGCCGATGTAACCGACCCTGAGGATGTCGAAAAGGTAGTGTCGGCGGCGGTCGAGACCTACGGAAGCCTGGATATCGTGGTCAATAACAGCGGCGCTACGTGGGGCGCTCCGGCGGTGGACATGCCGATCGAAAAGTTCGACGGGGTGATGAGCGTCAATGTGCGGGGGACATTCCTCATGTGCCAGGCGGCTGCGAAGCGCATGATAGAAGCCGGAAACGGTGGCAATATTATCAACATCTCCTCCGTAGCCGGACTAGTCGGCGGTCACCCGGATTTCATGCAGACCGTCGGTTACAACGCTTCCAAGGGAGCTATCATCTCTATGACCCGCGACCTAGCCACCAGTTGGTCGCCTCACAACATCACCGTCAACGCCATTGCTCCCGGATGGTTTCCGACTCGCATGTCCGGCGGCCTCATAGAGAAGCACGAAGAGCGGATGCTCGATGGGATTCCACTGCACCGCTTCGGCAACCCCGAGGATTTGAAGGGCGTGATCGTCTTTCTAGCCTCGTCCGCCGCAGGCTACATAACCGGACAGACCGTAGTCGTGGACGGTGGCGCGACAGCCTGGTAGAGATGTTGCGCCACCGCCCACTCGGTGAACGGTATAGTAATCGGGCTGACGATTTCAGGATCACGTGCGTTCGAGAATGGTAACATTGCGGCTGTGAAAACGAGATTTGAAGCATCTCATCCGTCTTGGATGAAAGTCGTGGTCTCGGTGTCTAGGGAGGACGACTATATCACGAGGATACCCTCAGTAGACACACTGTTTTGGCTGAAATTAGCTGTTAAATCCGGTATTGCTGTTTATCTGTAGATGGATGGAGATGAGATACAAGATATGAAGTACGTTTTATGAGCCAAAAGAACGGCCTCCGGAGGCGCAGTGCGTCCCAACAGGTGTTGGACTTCGTTACGTTTCCGATGCGGGCGGTGATGCCGTTTCAGGTAGGTGTGTTGAGCAAGTGGAACCTCACGTCCCGCTCCGCCGAGCGCTTCGATTACGCGGCTCGGGAGGTGATCGGATACACGCTTGATCTCGGTTGTGGGCCACACGAGATTTTCGTACGCCAGTACCTGGGAGGAAACGGCCTCGGGATAGACGTTCATCCCTTCGACGGTCTCAGGGAAGAGCAGATCGTCGAGGATCCCACACATCTGCCGTTCGAGGACAGCTCGTTCGACTCGGCGACCCTGATCGCCACCCTCCACCACATCCCGCCGACGAAACGGGACGCGGAACTGGCGGAAATTCACCGTATCCTAAAGCCCGGCGGAAAGCTGGTCGTAACCCAGACCGTCCCCCTGGCGAATATGCTCGTCCACGGGGTCACCCGGTTGCACGCCAAACTACTCGGCAACCAGTACGACATGGATCTGCTAAGGACGATGGACGAGGAGGAGGAGCACTACGTCACCGAGTCCGAACTAACCAAACGTATGCGCCGCGCTGGTTTCACGAACATCACCCGTAAACGCCTGGCAACCCAGTGGGGTCTCAACCGCCTCTTCGCCGCCTGGAAGCAATAACGCTCCAAGCCTATCGTAAGCGAGCGTCTATTTGGATGAGACCGTCTGCGGTTCGGTTCTCGGCGGCGCAAGGAGAAGGAAGCCCGCGAGTACCAAAAGAAAGACACATGTCGCAAACTGGACACTCCTTTGACGCGGCATCATCTCGTTATCTTTGCCGGTAGACGGTGCTTGTAACGATAGTCGACGGTAGCAGATGCCAAGTAACCCGGCAACAAGAGCGGCGCAGGCTCGGGCGGTCCGACCACCATCGAGCGAGCCGCGTGACACCGGTCGACTCTGGAATAGAATAGGCTCCCTGCCAGGTCGATAATCCTACGGAGGAATAACCTTTTATGCTGCAAGCTAACTCGCAAACACACGCTGATGTAACAGTTATTGGTGGTGGGCTCGCGGGAGCCGAAGCCGCCTGGCAAGCGGCGGAGGCTGGATGCTCGGTTGAGCTTTGGGAGATGCGGCCCGTGAAAGAGACGCCCGCCCATCGCACCGAACATTTCGCCGAGCTTGTATGCTCGAACTCGCTTGGAAATCGGTCGCTCGAAACGGCTTCCGGGTTGTTGAAGGAAGAGTTGCGGCGGCTTGGGTCCGTGATCCTCCGCTGCGCTGAAGAACATTCCGTCCCCGCAGGCGGCGCTTTGGGCGTGGCCCGCGAGGACTTCCCCCGCGCCGTCACCAAGACCGTCCACGCTCACCCGAACATTGAGGTCGTCCGGGGCGAAGCGACCGACATCCCCGACGGCCCAACGGTCATAGCCACCGGCCCGCTTACCTCGGATGCGCTGGTCGAGAAGATAGAAGCCCTCTCCGGGGAGACGCTGTACTTCTACGACGCGGCTTCCCCAATAATCCATCGCGATTCCCTGGATGAGTCTGTCGTGTACCTCGCATCCCGCTATGGAAAGGGCGATGCCGCATATCTCAACTGTCCGATGAACGAGGAACAGTACTACACTTTTATCGAGGACTTGTCGACGGCGGAGTTGTCGCCAATAAAAGACTTCGAGGAGGATATGTACTTCGAAGGCTGTCTGCCCGTTGAGACCATAGCTCGCCGGGGCAAGCAAACTCTGAGCTTCGGTCCTATGAAGCCCGTAGGACTGCCGGACCCGCGAACCGGCGGGATCCCTTACGCCGTCGTGCAGCTTCGACAGGATGACGCCGAGGGGCGGCTCTTCAACATCGTTGGTTTTCAGACCCGCTTGAAGTGGGGCGAGCAACGCCGCGTCTTCCGTACCATCCCCGGCCTCGAAAACGCCGAGTTCGCCCGCATGGGCGTCATGCACCGCAACACGTATCTCCCCGCCAACACGATGCTCGAAGCCACGATGCGGATACGGGCCGACCGTTCCGACGCGCCGCTGTTCTTCGCCGGGCAACTGACCGGAGTCGAGGGCTACACTGAGAGCACCGCGATGGGTCACATCGCTGGGACAAACGCCGCGAAAGCCGCCCGAGGAGAAGAGCAGATCGTCTTGCCGCAAGGCACAATGATGGGCGCGCTAGCTCACTACATCACCACCAAGGAAGGTACGCTGCAGCCCATAAACTCCAACTGGGGTCTCGTGCCGACCGTCCCGAAAAAAGAGAACGGCAAGCGTCTCACCAAACCCGAGCGTCGGCAGCGTCA
>JBGTDE010000139.1:0-2934 GCA_041748475.1 Rubrobacteraceae bacterium
CAGCTTCGCGCAAAAGCGGACGCAGACCGAGGGCGATAGTCTCTTTGAGATCCCGCGCTTCCCAGTCGTAAACGCGGCGCAACAAATCGAAGTCCGGGAAGTTGATCGTGTCGGTAGTCAAATCTTGCTCGATAAACGCGAGGATTCCGTCCGGCGTTAGACGTGAGGACAAATCGTGTACGAGAGACGCTGTCTGGGCATCGTCGAGGTATGGGGCCATGACGGAGGAGAGGATCAGGTCAAACTCGTCCCGCTCGAACGGGAACGATGCCGGGTCCGATACATCCCACCGCCCGAGAATCAATTCTCCACCACTGGCTTCTTCCTCAGCATACTTTCGGGCGGCGGCGAGCATACCCTCGCTCTTGTCCGTCGCGTGGATGGTGGCACTCGGCAGATGCCGGGCGACACGGCGAGATAGTGCTGCGGTGCCGCATCCAACTTCGAGGATTCGCCCCGGAGCTTTTTCGAGCAACGGAACCACGAGGGAGTCGAACATCTCCCCGGAGGCCGATTCCTGAGCACGCTGCTCCATGCGCGTGGCGGCGACACGAGACTCGCCGCTCTCGTCCAGATCCTTGTAGTTCGGTATGCCGGATATCTTCAAACCGCACCTTCCAGCTCTGCGAGGACACGTAAAGTCTATAGCAGCCTCAACAAGCTGACTTGCGCTCGACACCGCTGCCTGAGAGAGTTGTATGTGTAGCCAACTAGTGGATGAGGAGGTTTTCGGGTATGGCGAAGACGCATTATCATCAGGAGGATTTGGTTCATTACGTCTGGGACCAGGAATTGGAGCCCGCGCTTACGGTCGAGCCGGGGGATACGGTGGTCTATCAGACGCGGGAGGTTTCAGATGGCCAGATCACGCCGGACTCAACCGTCGAAGCCCTGGGTACTCTTAACTGGGATTTCCTCTATCCACTAGCCGGACCCGTGGAAGTGGCGGGAGCCGAACCCGGCGACGTTCTGGCGGTCGAGGTTCTGGACATTCATACCGTAGGATGGGGCTGGACGGCGGTCATTCCCGGCTTCGGACTTCTAGCCGAAGACTTCCCGGACGCTTACCTCAAAATCTTCGACCTCACCAACGGAGATTACACGCTCTTCAAGGACGATATCGTTATACCCATAGAGCCGTTCTTTGGGACGATGGGCGTCTGCCCTGACGTGTCGGACAAGCCTGTGATCATGCCTCCCGGACCCTTCGGTGGCAATATGGATACTCGCCACATCACGAAGGGCAGCACCCTGTACCTGCCCGTTGAAGTACCCGGCGCTCTATTCTCCTGCGGCGACGCGCACGCGGCTCAGGGCGACGGCGAGGTCTGCGTGACAGGCATCGAGAGCCCAATGTACGGCTCACTGCGATTCGAGTTGATAAAAGGCAAGAGCATCCCGGCTCCGCAGTTCCA
The DNA here is from genome assembly GCA_041748475.1 of Rubrobacteraceae bacterium. GTDB lineage: Bacteria > Actinomycetota > Rubrobacteria > Rubrobacterales > Rubrobacteraceae > JACDDK01. Next base: position 1,416 of record JBGTDE010000139.1, read on the forward strand.
GACCCCCGGCCCGCTCACCCCGCTGGTCGAAGAGATGGGGTGGTACGCCACGATGGGTGTCAACACGGATCTCATGCAGGCGACGAAGGATTCCCTGCGGGCGATGGTAGAGCACATCAGCACGACCTACAGCCTGGAGCCCGTCGAGGCATACGTGCTCGCGAGCCTCGTAGTGGACCTGAAGATCAGCGAAGTCGTGGACGCTCCCAACTGGATCGTCTCGTCTTATCTTCCGCTGGCGGTCTTTGGTTAAAGCGTGAGTTGCCGCGCTAACTCTTTGGGGTCGGTGGTCGGACTCTTGCAAGCGTAGCCTTCGCAGACGTAGGCCGTAGCCTCGCCATCGCGCATCGGACGGTCGGCGAGGAGCGGTATCAGACCTGCCGCCTCCTCGTCTTCCGGGGAGCGTCCCGCGACTACTTTGTTTGGGATGTATTGGGCGTAGACGGTCTCCACGAGAGCCCTGGTGTCGGGGGATTCCGGGTTTCCTACTAGCGAGATCTCACGCACTCCGCTCACGGAGAAATCCAGTGCGCTGAGCAGTCTTCCAAATGCAGCGGGGACTTTCTCCATACCGCCGCTCGACGCTTCGAGGATGGCTTCGGCTTTCTGACGGTAATCGTTTCGGTCGAGGAGCAGCGCGAGCTTTAGCAGCACGTCCACGGCGACGGATGTACCGGAGGGAGCGGCGTTGTCGTAGATGTCGCGGGGACGGGTTATGAGCGTCTCGTGGTCGGTGGGCGTGTCGTAGAAAGAACCACTCTCCCGGTCCCAGAATAGCTCTGTGATCGCATCGCACAGACCGTCGGCCTCCACGAGCCAGCGCGTCTCGAAAGTCGCCTCGTACAACGCCAACAGACCGTCCGCGACCATCGCGTAATCCTCCAGATATCCGTTGAACCGCGCCCGGCCATCCTTGTACGAACGATGCAATCGTCCATTCTCTTTCAGATTCTTCAGGATGAAGTCCGCGTTCTTTTCGGCGGCGACCCGGTACTCCTCCTGACCGGTTACGCGGGCGGCGAGGGCGAAAGAACGTAGCATAAGACCGTTCCAGGCGGCCAGGATTTTCTCGTCCCGCTCGGGCCGCACGCGCTCGGCGCGAACTTCGAGCAACCGGGACTTTATCGCCTCTATAAGACCTTCGAGGCTGTCGGGCGTGAGTCCGAACTCGGCTGCCACGGCTTCGGGGGGACGTGTGATGTTGAGGATGTTCTCGCCCTCGAAGTTACCCGCTTCGGTCACGTCCCACAGACGCATCGCGAGCTTCGCATCGTCGGGGGCTAGGGCGGCCTCTATCTCCTCCGGGGTCCAGACGTAGAACTTGCCTTCGACACCTTCAGAATCCGCGTCTTCGGCGGCGTAGAATCCGCCTTCCGAGCTCGTCATATCGCGGAGGACGTAGTCCAGCGTCTCCTCGGCGATGCGGCGATAGAAGAGATCTCCTGTCGCCTGGTAGGTTTCGAGGTAGATGCGCGAGAGGAGGGCATTGTCGTAGAGCATCTTCTCGAAGTGCGGGACC
>JBGTDE010000140.1:0-2664 GCA_041748475.1 Rubrobacteraceae bacterium
GAGCGGAACCATCGCCCGAATGACCTGCCCACTGCCGCGAGCGTCCATACCCTGGATCTGCCCGCGTCGGCTCGACAAGTCGCCCATAACATCGCCCATAAACTCTTCGGGCATGACGACTTCGACGCTCATCATCGGCTCTAGGAGGACCGGGTCGGCCCGCTTCATTGCGTCCTTGATCGCCATGCTGCCCGCGATCTGGAAGGCCATCTCGTTTGAGTCGACCTCGTGGAACGAGCCGTCTACCAACTCGACCTTGAGGTCCACGACCGGGAAACCAGCGACGACGCCGTTGTCCAGCGCCTCCTTGATGCCCTTATCAACGCTCCCGATGTACTCCCTCGGGATGACGCCACCGACGATCTTGTTCTCGAACAAGTAGCCTGTTTCGTCATTGTGCTCGGCGTTAATGACCGCGTCGCCATACTGACCACGACCACCCGACTGCCGCACGAAACGACCCCGGACACCCTCGACACGCTTGCGAATCGTCTCGCGGTAGGCGACCTGCGGACGGCCAATATCGGCATCCACCCGGAACTCGCGCAACAGGCGGTCCACGATGATCTCCAGGTGAAGCTCACCCATGCCCGAGATGATCGTCTGCCCCGTCTCCTCATCTCCGCGCACGGAGAACGTAGGGTCCTCCTCCGCGAGACGCTGCAAGGCCACGGAAAGTTTTTCCTGGTCGGCCTTCGTCTTCGGCTCGATAGCCTGCGAGATGACCGGCTCCGGGAAGATCATCTCTTCCAGGATGATCTGCTGCGGATCGTCCGCCGAGATGAGCGTGTCGCCCGTCCCGGTATCCGACAGTCCTATCGCCGCCACCAACTCACCGGCGTACACCTCGTCGCGCTGCTCGCGGCTGTTGGCGTGTAGCTGCAACAACCGACCTATCCGCTCGCGCTTGCCCTTGGTCGTGTTGGTGACATACGAACCAGACTTGAGCGTACCGGAATACACACGCATATACGTGAGCTTCCCGACATGCGGATCGCTCTGTACCTTGAACGCGAGCGCGGCCAGCGGGCCACTCTCGTCGGCCTCGCGCACGATCTCCTCGCCGTCCAAAGTTTTGCCTTCGACCGGCGGAACATCCAGCGGGCTTGGCAGGTAATCTATGACACCGTCGAGCAACGGTTGAACGCCTTTGTTCTTGAACGCGGAACCAACGAAGACCGGTGTCATGGCGTTGTCCAACGTCGCCTGACGAATGGCGGCTCTGAGCTGCGGTACTTCAATCTCTTCGCCTTCAAGATAAAGCTCCATCAACTCTTCGTCCTGATCGGAGACAGCTTCGAGAAGCTTGTCCCGAAATTCCTCGGCCCGCGTCTTCATGTCGTCGGGGATCTCCGTGATCTCGAACGTAGCGCCGAGATCGTCGGTGTAGACCGTTGCCTTCATCTCGACGAGATCCACGATGCCCTGAAACTCGCCCTCAGCCCCTATCGGCAACTGCACCGGTATGGCGTTGGCCCCGAGCCTATCGACCATCGTATCGACAGCCTTGTAGAAATCGGCCCCGATCCTATCCATCTTGTTGACGAACGCGATCCTCGGAACACCATACTTATCAGCCTGCCGCCAAACGGTCTCCGACTGCGGCTCAACCCCAGCAACGGAGTCGAACAACGCTATCGAACCGTCCAACACGCGCAACGACCGCTCGACCTCTACCGTGAAGTCCACGTGTCCGGGCGTGTCTATAATGTTGACGCGGTGTTGTTCGGCGATACGGCTATGAACGCCCTCTTTCTCGCCCTTACCATTCTTGCCGGAGGAACCCTCGAGGCCGCCCCAGAAGACGGTGGTTGCGGCGGAGGTGATCGTGATTCCGCGCTCGCGCTCCTGTGCCATCCAGTCCATAACGGCGTTGCCGTCGTGAACCTCGCCCAGTTTGTGGGTAAGGCCCGTATAGAGCAGGATGCGCTCCGTCGTCGTCGTCTTCCCGGCGTCGATATGCGCCATGATCCCGATATTCCGTACCCGCTTTAGCGGGATCTTCTTAGTCGTCTGTACTGCCATTATTACCTTCTCACCACCTGTAGTGTGCGAAAGCCCGGTTGGCTTCAGCCATCCGATGCGTGTCTTCTTTTCGCTTAACTGCGGAGCCAATGTTGTCCTTGGCATCCAGCAACTCGCCCGCCAGCCTGAGACCCATCGTCTTCTCGCGCCGGGCTCGGGCAAATCCGACCATCCAGCGCAGAGCCAGAGTGTTAGCGCGACGCGGAGCCACTTCGATAGGCACCTGATAAGTCGCGCCACCGACTCGGCGGCTGCGAACTTCCAGGCGAGGCCGGATGTTATCCAGCGCGTTGCTCAGGACCTGGACCGGACTCGTCGCCGTGCGCTCCTCGATATAGGCGAGTGCGTCGTAGACGATCTTCTCGGCGGTGCTCTTCTTGCCGTCCAGCATGATCTTGTTGATCACCTGCTGCACGAGCACGCTCCCGTAGACCGGGTCCGGCTCTATTGTTTTCTTTGGGGGCGCTGCACGCCTGGGCATACTATTCTCTCCTCCTACGCCTTCTTGGTTCCGTATTTGGACCGGCTCTGCTTGCGATTGTTGACGCCCAACGTATCCAGAGCGCCCCGCACGACCTTGTACCGGACACCCGGCAGGTCTTTTACCCGGCCACCACGCACCAGCACAACGGAGTGCTC
>JBGTDE010000141.1:0-3219 GCA_041748475.1 Rubrobacteraceae bacterium
GCTCCGCTGAGGAGCTCGAAAAGCGACTCACCGAGCTACCGGAGGGAATCCCCGCAAAAGGCGATACAACGCCGGAGAGCGTGGCGGTTTTTCTCGAAACTCCCGAAGCTCAGGATTCCAAAGAATTGCAGGAGGCTGTCGATGCCTACGTCGCAGGGGATCGGGCTTTGTTGCGCGGCGTAACGGCGGACAACCCTTACAGCGAGGAGGCGCGAGGCGCGGTCGAGGAAGTGCGGACTGTTGACGCTCCGGCGCAGACGAGCTTCCTGGTGGGTGGACTTTCGGCTGGACAGCGGGATTTTATCTCGACCGTCTACGGGAAAGCGCCGCTCGCCGTGGCATTCGTGTTGGTGGTGACGTACCTCGTGCTGTTGCTGACATTCCGCTCGGTCTTGCTGCCGTTGAAGGCGGTGATCGTCAACATTCTTAGCCTTTCGGCGAGCTTCGGGGCGATAGTCTTCGTCTTCCAGGACGGGAACCTGTCGGGAATTCTGAACTTCACGCCGCTTGGTTTCGTGGATTCGACGTTGCCGATTCTACTGTTCTCCACGATCTTCGGGGTCTCGATGGACTATGAGGTATTCCTACTCTCGCGCATTCGGGAGGCGTACGAGAACGGCGATTCCAATACGGCCAGCGTGTCGAAGGGGCTCGTGTCGACGGCGGGTATTATCACCTCGGCGGCGGCGATCATCATCGTCGTCACCGGAGCTTTCGCGTTCACTGGCATCATCTTGACCAAAGCGGTTGGCCTTGGTCTCGCGGTGGCTGTCTTCGTGGATGCAACCATCATACGGGTTCTGTTGGTTCCAGCGACCATGCGCGTGCTCGGCGACTGGAACTGGTGGCCCGGAGGTCGCAAACGAACCTTCTCCGCTGATACGTCGAAGGGAGAGAGTATCAAGAGCGATTCTTGATCTTGTCCTTGTGGACGGCTACACTGGGGGTGTGATCGAGTTCGAGCAGATCCTACGTAGCCGGGGTTATCGCCTCACGAACCAGCGTCGAGTCATAGTGCGAGAGTTGGAGGGTGAGCGGCATCTCTCTGCCGAAGAGTTATACGACCGAGTGAAGGGACCGCATCCCGAGCTTGGGTTGTCGACGGTGTACAGGACTCTGGACCTTCTGACGGAGTTGGATATCGTACGGAAGGAAGACTTCGGGGAGGGATACTTCCGGTACGAGCTTGCGACCGAGAGGGTTCACCATCACGCTCGTTGCGAGGACTGCGGAGAAGTCATCGAGTTCAACGAAGAGTTGATGGAGTATCTAGCCCTACAGGTCGAGCGCGAGACCGGGTTCGTTACGGACTGGCATGAGATCACCCTTCATGGCCGCTGCGCCAACTGTGCCAGTTCTTAGCCGGACACGCTTACTCGAACGCTCGATAGAAGTCTCTGCGTGCCGCGACTGTATAGGCATCCCACGCCGCCCACAATCCAAACACCGCGCCTATCATAAAGATCATAGACAGCGGCGCGTCTGTGAGACCAGCGAGCAAGAGAGTCGGCGCTTGCAGACCAGCAAACCCCAGTGCCTTCGTTGTCTGATCGTTGTAGAGTTGTCCCAAACCAGGGAATATGAAACTAAGAAACGTGGCAACGAACCGGCTTCTCACAAATACTCCTCCGTCGAACGAACGACCAATCTATATATTATCTCATATACGAGATCTCAGACCTCGAACTTCAGGCCGTCGTGGGCCACGATCACCTCTCCATCGAAGCCTCGACCGACCTCGGAGACGAGATCCAAAGCTTCAGCTGGTGGATACATATGAGTCAACACAACGCGCCGCGCACGGGCTTCCGTGGCAATTCGGGCGACGCTCGACGGCGTGAGGTGACCAGGGACGGGCTTGTCGTCTGAGGAAGAACATTCGATCAGCAGCGTGTCCGCATCCCGCGCAAGCTCCACGACGGATAGGCTGTATTCTGTGTCGCCGGTGTAGACGAAGGAGGTTCCCTCGGATTCTAGTCGGTAGGCGATACTTTCCGGGCGATGTTCGGCTGATGCCCAGGTGATCGAGAGGCCTGCGAGTTCGATGGGAGACGGGCATCTTTGGGGGAGTTCGGAGATGTCGGTTGGGTAGTCGCCGGTCATCCACTCTCCCCACACGCTTGTTATTCGAGCGTAGAATTCTGTAAAGGGTTGAGGACCGGTGATTGTAAGGGGTTTGGTTCGGGGTTCGGTGGTTCCGTATTTCAGGGCAAAGAGCAGCGGTACTATGTCTACGGTGTGATCCGGATGGAAATGTGTAAAGAAGATGTGATCCAGGGAGAGGGGATCCAGGCCCGCTCGAAGCATCCCGCGCACGGCCCCGGACCCGAGATCAAAGACCAAAACCTCGCCGCCGGACTCCACGAAAACACTACTCTGTCTACGCTCCAGGTTTGGTACGGCGGTTCCGGTTCCTACAACGGTCACGCGCATATCAAGTTTTCTCCTTCGCTTTTGCTGGACTAGCGAACACTAAAGACACAGCCGCCGCCCCTAGCAGGAAACCGCCGATGACATCCGAGGGCCAATGAACTCCGAGGTAGATCCTCGTGAGGCTCATCCCGAGCAGGAACAATACGCTCGAAACGCCTACCCACCGACGCTCGCTCCACAAATACAGGGCCCCGAGCAGGATCGTGGAACGCAGAACATGCCCACTGGGATAGGGATAGCCGTACTCGATCTCCAACGTGGGCGCGAAACCCTCTGTACGTCCCAGACTATCCGGGATGGGTGGAACCGGCAGATAAGATTTCAGAAGATACTCGAGAAGGGCCGTAGCCAAAAAAACTCCTACAATCCACGCGGCTAGTCGCCAATGCCCCCGCCAGGCCATAGACCCCGTGAGCAAAACCAGAAAGACACTCGTAAGTTCCCAGCCACCAATCGTTGAAAAGAAACCACCCAAAGCATCCAAAGACTCCGAGGCTCCCCGCTGGAAGGCCCTCACAAGTCCGAAGTCAGCGCTGTAGGTGGCTCCGGTGGCGGCGAAAATCGAGAATAGTACGAAGGCCACAGTCCACAGTGCAAACGTTTGTCTGGAAACATAACGCATCGTATTGGGAGGTTAGCAGATAGAGCGGGGAGAAAAAGAAAGGACCGGGCCTAACTCACCCGGTCCTCGAATCGTTAGTTTTCGGGCTTTCAGGCGACTGCATCACGTAAGACGCGACCGTATTCGCCGCCTTTTAGGATGCGTTCCGCTTCGCGTTGTAGTTG
>JBGTDE010000142.1:0-2163 GCA_041748475.1 Rubrobacteraceae bacterium
ACTAGCTTCGACGTAAGTGGCATGACGTGCGCGAGTTGCGTTGGACGGGTTGAGAAAGCTTTGGCGAAGACGCCCGGCGTGTTGGATGCAAGTGTCAACCTCGCCACGGAGAAGGCGAATGTTCGATATCTAGTGGGTGAGACGGAGGTGCGGGATCTCCATCGCGCCGTCGAAAGCGCGGGATACGGTGTGACGGACTCCGGCGAAGCGGATGAAGAAACTGGTAGCGCGCAAGATCGCGAACGTGGAAAGTTGACGCGGGATCTCATACTTTCCGCCATTCTTACCGCCCTGATCCTACTTGGAAGCCTACCGATGATGCTCGGTCGTACGCCACCAGTTTCAATGACTTGGCTAAACTTCGGTCTGCTAATACTGGCGACGCCGGTTCAGTTCTGGGCGGGTTGGCGTTTCTACAAGGGTGCCTGGGGAGCGTTGCGGCACGGTCAGGCCAATATGAACACACTAGTCGTATTGGGTACGAGTGCCGCGTACTTCTATAGTCTCGTGGCTACTGTCGCGCCAGGTCTGTTGGCTGGACGGGACGAAGTGTATTTTGACACCGCCGCGCTAATTATCACTCTGATACTGCTTGGTCGGTTGCTTGAGATGCGGGCTAAAGGGCGTGCGGGAGATGCTATTCGGAAGCTTGCTGGACTGCGGGCTAGTACCGCGAGTGTTCTGCGGGATGGTGAGGAGATTCAGGTTCCTGTCGAGGATGTGGTGGTTGGAAATGAGATTCTTGTACGTCCTGGGGAGCGTGTGCCGGTTGACGGACGAGTGGTTTCCGGTGCATCGGCGATCGACGAAGCCATGATCACGGGCGAGTCCATACCCGTCGCCAAGGAGGTCGGGGACGAGGTGATCGGGGCTACCATCAACACTACAGGCTCCTTCCGCTTCGAGGCTACGAAAGTCGGAGCGGACACGGCGCTCGGGCAGATCACACGCCTGGTCGAAGAAGCTCAGGGCTCGAAAGCCCCGATCCAACGCCTAGCTGACCGTATCAGCGGCGTCTTTGTCCCGGTCGTGATGGTACTGGCCGCCGCGACGTTCGTCGTGTGGTTCTTCCTCGGCCCCGAGCCGACGCTCACCTTCGCGCTCTTGAACACGGTCGCCGTTCTTATCATCGCGTGTCCGTGCGCGATGGGACTCGCCACACCCACATCCATCATGGTCGGAACCGGCAAGGGAGCCGAATCTGGCATCCTGGTCAAAGGCGGCGAAGCTCTGGAAGGAGCCCGCAAGCTGAACGCTGTGATCCTGGACAAAACCGGAACTCTCACCAGCGGCGAACCCGTACTGACAGACGTAATCCCCACAAACGGCTTCTCGGAAGAAGACCTGCTACGCCTCGTGGCCTCTGCGGAAAACACGAGCGAACATCCGCTGGGCGAAGCAATCGTAAAAGGCACGAAAGAACGAAACATCGCCCTCGTGGATGCCGAAAATTTCGAGTCCGTCACGGGTGGCGGCGTACGGGCGCGGGTCGAGGACCACGAAGTTCTAGTTGGAACGCGACGTTTCCTGGATGAATCCGGTGTCTCTGAGGACGGCCTCGCAGGTCCGGGTGACGAGTTGGCGGCGAGCGGCAAGACTCCGATGTTCGTAGCCGTTGATGGTTCTCCAGTTGGAGTGGTCGCGGTCGCGGATACTGTTAGGGCCGAGTCTCGCGAGGGTGTCGAGAGCTTACAGCGGCTTGGGTTGGAGGTCGCGATGATGACCGGTGACAATCGTCGAGCCGCCGAGGCCATCGCCCGTGAGCTTGGCATAGATCGGGTTCTCGCTGAAGTGCGACCTGAGGAGAAGGCGGCGGAGGTCAAGCGTTTGCAGGCCGATGGGTTGAGGGTTGGCATGGTCGGGGATGGGATAAACGACGCGCCCGCACTCGCGCAGGCCGATGTTGGAATAGCAATTGGTACCGGGACCGATGTAGCGATGGAGGCTTCGGATCTCACGCTCATCGGCGGGGACGTGCGCGGTGTGGCAAAGGCGATCACACTGAGCAAAGCCACCGTCAGAAATATAAAACAAAATCTCTTCTGGGCCTTCGCCTACAACGTCGCCCTTATACCAATAGCAGCCGGTGCGCTTTATCCCGTCTTCGCTGGCGGCACGGTCCCGGAAGCTCTGCGCCCATTCCTTGGCGAATACGGCTTCCTG
>JBGTDE010000143.1:0-2739 GCA_041748475.1 Rubrobacteraceae bacterium
CAGGGCAAGACCGAAGCGGCGGCGGAACGCTTGCTCCGGGAAGCTCGCAATCTCGAAGAGGCTGGATGCCGAGCCATCGTGTTGGAGGTAGTCCCCGTGGAAGTCGCGGAGCGCGTTACAAAGGAGCTTTCCATTCCGACCATCGGGATTGGGGCAGGAGTCGGCTGCGACGGACAGGTTCTCGTATGGCACGATCTCATCGGTTTGACACCCGGCGACCCTCTTCGCTTCGTCAAGCGCTACGCTGACACCCACAAGCTGCTAACCCAAGCCGCCGAGAACTTCATCAGCGAAGTTCAATCCGGGGAATTCCCACAACCCGAACACGGCTGGCCGATGGACGAACAAGAACTAGGTCGCTGGATGTCCGACGATGAATAAGGACTCCAGGTAGTGCGTATCCTGGAGAAGCCTGATGAGATGCGAAACCTCTCGGAAGAGTGGCGGGCCGAGGGTCTGACCGTTGGTTTCGTAGCCACGATGGGGGCGCTGCACGAGGGGCATCTCTCGCTCATGCGTCGGGCTCACGAGGAATGCGACCGCCTAGTGGTTTCCATTTTCGTCAATCCCACTCAGTTCGCAGCAGGTGAGGACTACGATACCTACGCTCGTCCTTTCGAGCGGGATGCAGCACTTCTGCGGGAGGAGGGCTGCGACGCGCTTTTCGCCCCGAGTGTGGAGGCGATGTACGGTGGAACTTCGCTCGAACTCTCGCCGTTTGGCGGGCGGGTGTATGTTGAGGCTGCGGGATTGGGAGATGTTTGGGAGGGCGCGACGCGACCCGGACACATGCGTGGCGTGGCGACGATCGTGGCGATGTTGCTGAACATCGTGCGAGCTCATCGGGCATATTTTGGGGAGAAAGACTACCAGCAGCTAAAAGTCATTGAGCGTATGGTCCGGGATCTGTTTTTCGGGGTCGAGATCATACCTTGTCCAACCATTCGCGAACTCGACGGTCTCGCTCTGAGCAGCCGCAACATAAATCTTTCTCCCGAAGAACGCGAAGCCGCCCTGGCGCTCTCCCGAGCCTTACGCGCCGCGCAAGACGCACGAGATCCCCACAGCGCCGTCTCGGAGATAGAACGCATTTGTGAGGCCGAACCGCTGGTTGTCCTTCGCTACGCCGCCGTGGTCGACGCCGAGACGCTCGCTTCGCTGGAGAAGTCCGGCCCGAGACCGGCACGGGCTTTGATCTCCGCCGACGTGGGCGCGACTCACCTGATAGACAATGCACCGCTCTAGCTATGCTCACGTAGTTCGTCGAACCAGACCGGGCTTGCCGGTAGTATGTCGGCGATCATCCAGGCTTAAGCAGCGAAAGCAGACGACCGACAAAGGGGAAAAGTGATCCGACTGCACGACAGCTTATCCTCGGGCAACAGTTACAAGGTACGCTTGCTCTTGGCGCAACTTGGCATACCTTTCGAGCGAATAGAGTACAACCTCGAAGATTCAGAGTCCCGCACGCCGCAGTTTCTGGAGAACGTTAACCCCAACGGCACGATCCCGGTGCTGGAGATCGAGGACGGACGCTTTATCCCGGAGTCAAATGCGATCTTGTGCTATCTCGCCGAGGGTACTCGATTCATCTCCGACGACCCATTCGAGCACGCCCAGACCTTGCGGTGGATGTTCTTTGAATTGGAGAGTCACGCAGCGAATATCGCCTCGCCCAGGTATTGGATCACACACGGCTTAGAGATGACGGAAGAGCGCCGAGCTTCGCTGGAGCCCAAGCGCACGCGCGGCTACAGCGCGTTGGGCGTTATGGAAGATCATCTAAAGGACCGGGAATTCCTGGTCGCGGATCGCTACTCGGTGGCGGATATAGCTCTCTACGTATACACCCACGTCGCTCACGAGGGAGGATTCGACCTCACCGGTTTCCCCATGGTTCGGTCCTGGCTGGCGCGTATCGCTAACCAGCCGGATCACATCCCAATGTCACAGGGCTAAAGCATCCCTTTACGCTAAACTCACGCAACGCTCCCGTCACAAATACGTCTTTTAGTACCTGCTAGAATGCCGTCTTATGCAGGGTGAGAGGCTCGGCGAGGACACGACCGCCGAAAAGGTAGAGGCACTCAAGAATCTTCGCGAGGCGGCGGCTCATCCGGCTCCGGAGAAGGCTGTCGAACGTCAGCGTGAGAAGGGAAAGTTGACGGCTCGCGAGCGTGTGGAGTTGCTGCTCGACGATGGTACGTTTGTGGAGTTGGACCGCTATCGGGTGCATCGTTCGTATAACTTCGGGTTGGAAGAGAATCGACCGCTCGGGGACGGGGTTATTACCGGTTACGGTGAAGTATCCGGGAGGAAAGTCTGTGTCTTCTCGCAGGACTTCACGGTGTTTGGCGGGTCACTCGGCGAAGTGTACGCCGAGAAGATCTGCAAGGTCATGGATCTCGCTCTAAACACGGGTTGCCCTATCGTAGGCATCAACGATTCTGGCGGCGCTCGCATCCAGGAGGGGGTTGTCTCTCTAGCCGGATACGCGGACATCTTTCACCGCAACGTTCTCGCTAGTGGCGTGGTGACTCAGATCAGCGTGGTGATGGGACCGTGCGCGGGCGGCGCAGTCTACTCACCAGCGATAACGGACTTCATCTTCATGGTCGAGGAGACCAGCCACATGTTCATCACCGGCCCGGACGTAATAAAGAGCGTCACCGGCGAGGACGTAACCCAGGAAGACCTCGGCGGCGCAGCCACTCACAACACCAAGTCCGGCGTGGCTCA
>JBGTDE010000144.1:0-4360 GCA_041748475.1 Rubrobacteraceae bacterium
CCGGGGTCTGGACGACGCTTACCGGGCTACGGTCGCCTCCGGTCGCTATCCACCCGTCGCCCTGGAGATACACGTGGACCCGCGCCGGGTAGACGTGAACGTGCATCCAACCAAGCAGATAGTCCGATTCTCCGAAGAACGCGCCGCCCGTGATGCGGTAGCCGCCGCCGTGAGATCCGCCATAGAATGGCGACCGCCCGCGCCAACCGCGACACCTCGTGACCCAAAGCGGACCTTCACCCAGGAACGCTTCTCCGTCCCGAGTCACGCGCCACCGAGCAGCCACGCCGCCGAAAGCCGCTCCTTCTACACCGCTCCGCCGGATAGCCCGCCTCGCGATCTCGTCGAAGTTCGGGAGCGCCTCCGAGAAGCATCGCAGTTTATTCCAGAACAGAGTTCAGATGAGTTGCCGGAGCGAGGGGCGTTGCCGCCACTCGAAGACCTGCGCGTGATCGGCCAACTGGGAGCGGGCTATATTCTGGTCGAAGAGCCCGAAGCTCTCTGGGTCGTGGACCAACACGTTGCGCACGAGCGAGCCGTCCTCGACCGTCTGAACGACGCGGAGAGTCCGGCTGGCGTGCAGAGCCTCCTCATCCCGGAAGTAGTCGAACTGTCGGCGGCGGAGGCCGAACGGGCCGCCGATAGCCTCGAAGAATTGGCCGTGTATGGGTTCGAGGCCGAGCCCTTTGGGCCTCGGTCGGTTCGGGTTACAGCTGTGATCTCCACCCTCGCCGACCGCGACATCGTGGGGGCGTTCAAGGATGCCCTCGCGGCGGTCTCCGGCACCGGGCCGGGCCACCAACGTGAGGATCGCATCCTGGCTACGATAGCCTGCCACTCATCCGTCAGAATGGGCGACAAGCTCTCTCAACGGGAGATGGAGACGCTCATAAACAACTGGTTGACGAGCCGTCTCCCGGCGACCTGCCCGCACGGGCGCTCCATCTGCTTCCGACTCGGCATAAACGAGGTGGCCCGGAAGCTCGACCGGCACTAAATGGAAAATCGCCTCGTAGGAGCCCTCGCCGTGCTTACGGCGGCATCTCTGTGGGCTACGCTTGGACTCTTCGCGAAAGCACTTTATGCGGAAGGCGCAGCATTTGAGGCTATCGTCGCGATTCGGGCCGGAGGAGCGTTCCTGATGATGCTGCTCTTCGTGCTGCTGACAGGCCGAACCGGGAGACTGAAGGTGCGAGTCTCTGAGTTGCGGTATCTGGTGCCGCTCGGTGTGGTCTCCATCGGCGGATTCTACCTATTGTATTTCTATACGATTCAGGAGAGCACCGTTGGGACAGCATCCATTCTGCTTTATAGTTCCCCAGCCTTTGTGGTGGTTCTCGCCCGTATTTTCCTGAAAGAAGCCCTGAGTCTGGTCCGGATCTCCGCTCTACTCATGACCGCGGTCGGCATCTCGCTGGTAGTTGGCGCTTATAATTTGTCCACGCTCGAAGTGCGGCCCGTGGTCGTGCTTACGGGACTCGCCGCAGGGCTCTCCTATGGACTTTACTCCATCATTGGTAAGCCGTTGTCGGGGCGCTTGCCGTCTTTCGTCATTGTTACTTACATACTTGGTATCGGGACTGTCGTGCTCACGCTCTTCGCGCTGCCGACGCTTCATACATTGGTCGGGCTCTCATTTGGGGCTTACGCGCTGCTCGGAACCACGATGCTCGTTCATACGGTGCTGACCTACGCGCTTTATACGTTTGGTCTACAGCGGTTGGAGGCGGGGCAAGCCGCGATCCTGGCTACAGTCGAGCCGGTTGTGGCCGTGGCTCTCGGAGTGGTTCTGCTGGGCGAAGAATTAACGGTGCTCAAGGTGATCGGGGGTGTGCTGGTACTATGCGGCGCGGCTCTGTCGCAAGTCAGGTTTCGTAAGACTCGGCCTGCTGGGAACACTCCCGTGGAAACTCGTCTTCGCTGAAATTTTCGAACGAACCGGGAGCCTCGCGTTTCGCGGGTAGTCGCTTCTGGTGGCTGTCTCTAGCCTCGGAGCGAAGATAGGTTTACACTGCGGACTCTGGAAACCGAAGGAGGGTCTATGCCCGTGGAGTTTAACGGTAGCGGCGGGTACACACTAGGTGTCGAGGAGGAGTTGCACATCGTGGATGGTGCGACCGGGGAACTCGCGCCAAAAATCGAGGAGATCATGTCTCGACTCCCCGAGGATCTCGTGGAGTCAGTCTCCTACGAACTATTCCAATCCGTACTGGAGATAAAAACCACAATCTGCGACAACGTCGCCGACGCGGAGAGGCAACTCCGCGAGCTTCGAGGCCGGGTCAGCTCCTGGGCGGCGGCTTGCGACGCTTCTCTGGCGGGTTCTGGAACTCATCCCTTCTCCCGGTATCGAGACCAGAAGGTGACCGAAAAAGACCGCTACAGAGAGGTGCTCGAAAAGCTCCGGTGGGTGGCCGAACGCGAGGTTATCTGCGGCCAACACGTCCACGTCGCCGTACCGGGACCGGAAGAGGCGATCATCGCGCACAACCGTCTCGCTGAACAAGCCCCTCTTCTTCTGGCGCTCTCGGCGAACTCACCATTCTGGCAAGGCATGGACACGGGCTTTGAATCGTCCCGCGTCAAAGTCTTCGAGACTTTCCCCAGGGCTGGAATGCCGCCCGCATTCCCGGACTGGGAATCCTTCTCAGACTACGTTGACATGATGGTCGAATCCGGCGCGATGGACGACTATACGTTCTGCTGGTGGGATGTCCGCCCGCACCCCGGCATCGGGACCATCGAACTCCGCATCCTCGACACCCAGACAAACCTCGCGCCCACCCTCGCCCTGACCGCCCTCACTCAGTGCATAGTAGTCGACGCTCTCCAGGAAGTCGGGCCACATAGCCCCTACAACATCTACCTGGCAGAGGAGAACAAGTGGCGAGCAGCTCGCCACGGCATGAACGCCGCCTTCTACAACCCAACCGAAAAGACCACCATTCCGGCAGGAGATGCCGCCCGAGACATAGTCCAACGCCTCAAGCCCCTCGCCCAAGACCTCGGCTGTGAGAACGAGTTAGAAGGCATCCTCGAAATAGTCGACGGTGGCAACGGCTCCCAGCGGCAGCGTGAAGCCTACGAGAGGAGCGGGGATTTTCTCGATGTCGTCGCCTTCCTTATAGAAGGCACCCGTCCGGCTCTGGCAGAGGAGTCGAGCTAGAAGAACAAGGTTCGCGGGACTTTATGCGTCGAACCCCATGCTCCATAACCGGTCCAGATCGTAGTTGGAGTATGCGCGGAAGGCGACCATCGTCTCGGTGCGGGCCACTCCGGGGACCTGCGCGATCTTCTCGGGGACTATCTCCGCCAGACGCTCGAAATCCGGGATGCGAACCATTACTACGAGATCGTGGGGACCTGTAACTGAGTAGGCTTCGGTGACACCTTCTATGGCTAGCATGGCCTGGGCGGCTTCTTGCACCCGCTCGTTCTCAGTGGTGACAAGCACGATTGCAGTTACCACGTTGCGCTCCTAGAGGCCAAAGGTCACGATCCCGGTTAGCGAGTTATTGTCCAGGAACTCCTCATACTGGACTGGTCCGGTTTCGACGGTGACTTCGACTTGTTCGTCCAACTCGCCGGGATTGAATTCGGTCATCTCCACGGTCGCGGTGCCGTTTGGTTCGATCTTCTCGATGGTCTTGGACTGGGACTGGCGTTCGATCTTGGTGTTCATGATGACTTCGACCGGGACTGCGGACTCGGTCACTTCGCCGCCGTTGGTTATGGTGATGGTGAAGCTCGGTGTGTCGGAGCCCGTCAAGACCACTTCGCCGCCCGGCACGAGCGCCTGCCCCGCCACCTCGACCGCCGTGATCTCCACCCCGTGCAACGCGTTCGGGTCGCTCTCCTTGGCAACGCCGCCGCCCTTATCAGCCTGATCAAAGCCAAGCTCGTTGTAGTTTATAAAGGTATCGAAGTCCGCCTCGTCCTCGAACTGTCCCGCCGCCTCCAGAGCTTTCCGCGACCCCGGAAGATAATGATTCTGGATGATACGGTCACTAGCCCTAAAGTCTTCAACAACGGTCGGCAAGTCTTCCGCGAAGCCTTTCGCGTCCCCGGCGACGGACTCCTTGAGATCCTGCGTCGCTCCCGCCCGCATCCCGAGAGCACTGACCAGATAGTGATGAACCCCGTCAAACTCCGGCGGAACTTCCTCATTCTTGCGGGCTAGGTCATAAAGTCGCTCGGACTCGCTGGCCGCCTGCGCCAGAGCCTCAGAGTCGATAGCCTTCGGATCTCCCCCGGCATCCTTCAGCAGCGGTTGTATCTGCTCGTTGCCGATCTTGGTCGACTCGCTGATGAGACCGTCGGAGCTTGTCTCGTACTTCCTGACCTGCGTAGATTCCTGGTT
>JBGTDE010000145.1:0-2467 GCA_041748475.1 Rubrobacteraceae bacterium
GTCAACGAACACGTTAGAGCAAGGACTAACAAGATAATTACGATTCCAGCGGCGAAGAGCATCAGTGAGATCGTCGCGTCCCACCGCAGGTTGCCAACGGCGCTTCGCAAACGCAGAGCCGCTACCGTGGCGCATAGTGAGACTGTCACCGTAAACGACAATAAGATAAAGATGAGTCCGACGTTTGGGACGCCGAAAAAGGCCATCGGCGTAAAGACAATGGTTAGCGGTACTGCTGCGGCCTCGGTCCATCCAACGATGACCAGCAGGCGACTTCGGGAGCCGTCGTAGATCCAAGCGTTCGCGGACCAACTAGCGGCGAGCGCTGACATCATTGCACCAAACATCAGCGCGAGTGGAAGTACGATCTCCACCGTACGGCCAACCCTAGACTAGCCACAACCACCGAAGCGGCGAGACACACCAGCGAAGCGGCGAGACACACCAGCGAAGCAGCCAACCAAGTAGCTGAAAACCTAAGCCGTTTCATCTCACCGCTCTCAGTTCCGAGAGGGTTGGTCTAAATACTCTTCTTTTAGCCGCTACTCTCCGTTGCGCTCGTGGTAGTCGTCGCGCCAGGCTACAAGTTTTTCGAGGGGTGCCAGGTCGTAGTCCGGGCCGCCGAAACCGAACATTATGTGCGTGATGCCATTCTCGACGTAAGCGTCGGCGTTCTTTATCTGGTCCGGGTCTTGTATCAGAACGGAACGCTCTATCTCTTTCGGGTCGCGTCCCACTTTCTCGCACCAGTCGTCGAGGATCTTGCTTTTGCGGCCCGCTTCCTCGGGGGCTCCGAAACCGTTCCAGATGTGCGCATTCTCGGCGACTATTCGGAGCGTCACTTTCTCGCCGCCACCGCCGATGAGGACCGGTATCTCCCTCGTCGGAGGCGGATTCAGCTTACTCATCCGCTCCGCTATTACGGGCATTGCGGCATCAAGGTCTTTCAGACGGCCTGGTGCAGTGCCGAACTCGAAGCCGTACTCATCGTAGTCCTTCTGGAACCAACCGGAGCCGATACCCAGGATCAAACGTCCGTCCGAGATATGATCCACGGTGCGGGCCATGTCGGCGAGTAGATCCGCATTCCTGTAAGAATTGCACGTGACCAGCGCCCCGAACTCGACCCTTTCGGTTACTTCGGCCATCGCGGCAAGCATTGTCCAGCACTCGAAATGCTTACCCTCTGGTTCGCCGTAGAGTGGGTAGAAGTGATCCCAGTTAAAGAGCGCATCCGCCCCCGTCTCCTCGACCCTCAGCCACGCATCTCTCATCTGACCGTAATCCGCGTGTTGCGGCTGAATCTGCGCCCCGACTCTTACCGTCATCTCAACTACCTCCTTATAGGATTGGCTCTCTGGGGATTATGGACCCTCACCGCATCCAGGTCCAGGGACGCCGATAGAGTAAGATGCACTCACCATGACGACTACTGGCTCCAACGACTCAACCTCCGGCCCAGATAGGGAGTTCGGAAGCGTCCAAGCCCTAACCTTTGATGTGTTCGGTACCGTAGTGGACTGGCGCTCCTCCATCATTAGCGAGCTTGAGAATCTCGCTCGCGAACACGAGCTCACCGCCGACTGGCCCGCCTTCGCCGATGCCTGGCGAAGCCGCTACGCACCGTCGATGGACCGGGTGCGTAGCGGCGAAGTTCCCTGGACCAACCTCGACGACCTGCACCGCGCTTCACTCGAAGAACTCCTTGTGGAATTCGGCGTAGAAGGACTGTCGGAGGCTGATAAAGACCATCTAAACCATGCCTGGCATAGGCTGAACCCGTGGCCGGACTCCGTCGAAGGACTCACGCGGCTAAAGGAACGATTCACCATAACCACGCTCTCCAACGGCAACGTCGCGTTGTTGACCAATATGGCTAAACGTGCGAGGCTTCCGTGGGATACGGTTCTCTCAGCGGAGCTGGTGCGGCACTACAAGCCGGATGCCGAATCCTATCTGATGGTTCCAAGGTTACTGGATCTCCACCCCGAACAAGTTATGCTCGTGGCCGCCCACCCCGACGACCTACGAGCCGCCCGCGATAACGGACTAAAGACAGCCTACGTGCATCGTCCCCTGGAATTCGGACCCGGCAAAGAGCCGGAGCATCCGGGACCGGAATTCGACTTCGCCGCAGAAGATTTTCCAGATCTTGCCGCCAAACTCGACGCTTGACCTCAATCGTTACAGCAAAGCCCAGAGAGCCGTCGCGACTCCCAGGGAGCCAGTAAGGATAACGATACCAAGGGTCAGGTAGCGGAAGGCTCTCTCCGAAACGTAGCCCAGGATAGTCGTGCCAATAGCCTTGCCCAGGATCGCGACTGGAACCAGCAAAAGCCCTAGCCAGACCTCACCGGTCTCGACCAGACCTCGCGCTGAAAGCACCCCGATACCGACAACGCTCATCGGCAAAAAGTACAACGCGCTCGTTCCTCGAAACTCGTGTTTAGGCAAGGCGCGAGAGGCG
>JBGTDE010000146.1:0-5165 GCA_041748475.1 Rubrobacteraceae bacterium
GCACCTCGTTGATTCTCGCTTGGGGCCGACCGAGGTTGATGCCGCGGTAGCGCGTGAGTTACGGCGGGTACGTGGTCGGGTTGTTTTGGCCGTCAACAAGCTCGACGACCCCGGCAATGACCTGTCCCGCCACGATTTTCATGCGCTAGGCGAAGGGGAGCCGCATCCCGTGTCCGCGTCACACGGTCTCCGTATGGGGGATCTCCTGGATGTAATAGTCGGACTTCTGCCGGATGTCGAGGAAGAAGACGCCACGGACGTGCCTAAGCTGGCGATCATAGGTCGCCCAAACGTCGGCAAGAGCACCTTGCTCAACCGTCTTCTCGACTCAGAGCGGGCGGTAGTGTCAGATATGTCCGGTACTACAACGGATTCCGTGGCTGGAGAGGTGGTCCTCGAAGGCGAAGATGGTCCTGTTCATTACATCCTGCTCGATACGGCTGGTGTTAATAGGAGTGCCAAGCGTGCCGAGGGTGTGCCGTTCTACTCCGCATTGAGGACCGAGGAGGCAATCCGGAGCGCCAGTGTCTCGCTGCTGATAGTCGACGCTGTTGAGGGAGTGGTTGGGGGGGATCTCCAACTAGCCCGACGAATCGAAGATGCTGGACGCTCCTGCGGCGTAATCCTCAACAAAAGCGACCTCGTTCCGCCGGACAGGATCCAAGAGATAGAAGAGACCATCAACCGGAGAATGACGGACCTGAAACCACCCGTAAAAACCATCTCTGCCCTAACAGGCTCCGGCGTGGACGAGGTCCTGCTTTTCGCCGACAGGCTACGACGAGCTTTCGAGCGCCGAGTGCCGACCCACGAGGTCGCAGAGTACATAAATCAGTTGGTTGGTCGCACAGCGCCGCCCAGGGGAGTCAAGATCCGGTACGGAACCCAGACCGGCACGTCGCCGCCACGATTCACGGTCTTCGCCAATAGACCCAACGACGTTCCAGACAGCTACGTCCGTTTTTTGGAGAACTCTATACGCGGAAAATACGAGCTGGAAGGCGTTAGCGTGGCTGTAAAAGTAAGGAGTAGCCGCTGAAAGGGTCGGGTTCTGGTTGAAAGATACACTTTAAGACTGTACTTCAGGTTAAGGTGAGGTTATACTGCGGAAATGAACGAGCAGGGAAACGAAGAAATGGAAGAGTTTGGTGCGGATGGTATGGATTGGTCCGAGAGTGCCGATCTCACGTCCTTGAACCCGAGTGATTTGCGTGGTTTGTTGGCGCGTCTGAGTGAAGAGGAGCGGGTAGTAAGTTACCGGAGACGGATCTTGCAGGGGCGTATCGACTTGATCCGCTCCGAGCTAGTCAGCCGAGGAGAAATTTCGCGGTCGCCCGAAGAACTGGCGCGGGTTTTGCTCGGCGAAGAGTCCAGAGCTCGGTCCGGCGGCCCGGACGAGAAAGGCGACCTTTGAGTCATTGTCCCGAGTGTGGCTCTACGGTTACCCCCGAGATGAAGTTCTGCGCCGAATGCGGCACAAAGCTCGTCCACGGCCAGTCCACTGTGTCGTATTCACCGAGTTTCGCTGATGAGTTCGCCGATACGGATGATGGTTCAGAGGCTCCAGACGGTGCCGCTCTGATCGAACTGGATCAAGTCGAAGGCACCGCTGGCCGTAGGATGCACGATATTGGCACAGAGGTTGTCACCGTAGGCCGAGGCCCTGAGAGCAATATTTTTCTCGACGACGTGACCGTATCCCGGAACCACGCCGAGATCCTTCAGGGAGCTCGTAGCTTCCGCATCCGGGACACCGGCAGCCTGAACGGGACGTACGTTAATCGCGTCCGGGTCGATTCCGTGGATCTTAGAAACGGAGACGAGATACAGGTAGGTAAGTTCAGATTTAAGTTCGTGTTCACGTAAGAGATATTCGGTAAGGAAGGTAAAAAACTTCGCTGACAGCGAGGTCGGAACGGAAGTGAGGCACATTTTGGAGAACGGTGGCCCAAAGGATAGCTATACCATAGGCGAAGTGGTCCAACGGCTAAGGCAGGACTTCCCGACCCTTTCGGTCAGTAAAATACGCTACCTGGAACGTCGGCGATTGATCAACCTCTCCCGTACCCGCGGTGGATATCGTCTCTTCTCCAGCCAGGACGTTGAGCTTCTGAAGTACATACTCACCCTCCAGGACAAGGAATACCTCCCGCTCAAGGTTATAAAGAAGCGCATCGAGGGTGGCACACCCATTCCGTCGTCGAGCGGCGATCCGTCCCAGGATCTCTCGCGAGTCCTCGAAGACCGCACCTACACCCGCGAGGAGTTGTCGGACACCCTTGAGACCGAGCCTCGATTCGTGGACGAGTTGATCTCCGTGGGCTTGATCGGGCGCGGCGGAGAACTTACTCAGCGCGATGTCGAGATAGCCCGCATGGCTATGGAGATGTCCAAATACTCCATACAGCCTCGTCACCTTCGGGGCATAATGGCCGCCGTTGACCGTGAAGCAGCGATGTTCAAGCAGATCCTCAATCCCGAACTCCGCTCTGGAGACGAGCAGCGCGTTGCCGAGGCCGTCAACAAGGCCCGTAACCTCGCCGCCGTCGACTCGCGCATGAAGGAGCTCATCATGGCTAACATCATCGACTCTTTCACTACATGATCGAGATAGAAAGCCACATAAGGAATGTTCCGGATTACCCGAAACCCGGCATATCCTTCAAGGACATTACTCCCCTGATAGAGAACGGTCCAGCCCTCCACGAAGCTGTCGATGCTCTCGCGGCAGCTGTCGAGAATATCGAATACGACTTGATCCTCTCCGCCGAGGCGCGCGGCTTTGTCTTCGGAACCGCCCTGGCCTACAGCACCCGCAAAGGCCTCGTCCTAGCCCGAAAACCAAATAAACTCCCACGCGAGACCATCTCCGCTTCCTACGAGCTCGAATACGGTACCGACTCCCTCGAAGCTCATGCCGACGCCATCCCACCCGGAACCCGTGTCCTGGTGACCGACGACCTACTAGCGACCGGCGGGACCGCCCGAGCCATGTGCGACCTGGTCGAGAATGCCGGGGGAGTAGTCGCAGGCACGGCATTCCTAATCGAACTGAGCTACTTGAAGGGCCGCAATCTTCTAGACCCGTACCAGGTAACCTCCGTTCTAACCTACGACACTCCCGATGCCTGAACACGCCCTACAGCCCCAGACACACCAGCATCCTCAGCAAACAGACAACGACACCAACCAACGACTCATCTCCTTATACTTGCGCACCCTCTCAAGCCCACAGACCGTTAAGACCTATAATACAGAGATAAACATGTTCGTCTCGTATCTCAGGGATGAGTTGGATAAACCCATGGGGGAGACAAGTGTGGAGGATGTTTCGTTATATCGTGAGCATTTGTTGAAGGTGTACGCGAGGGCTACAGTCGCGAAGAAATTGGCTGTGTTGCGTCGTTTCCTGGTGTTCACGTACATGTCTGGAGAAACTACTGTGAACCCAGAGGCCGTCCGGTTTTTCGCCAAGAGTCCCAAGGTAACCCAGGACTCCGCTTACAACGTTTTGACAGAGGATGAGTTGACCCGGATGTTGTCTGTGGCAAGGGCTCATAGCCATCGGGATTATGCGTTGATCGCCGTGATGGCTGGGTGTGGATTGCGGGAAGCAGAGTTGGTCGGGCTCAAGATCAAGGACTTCCAGGAGACGGGGCGGGATCAGGTTTTCCTAAGAGTCCTCGGCAAGGGAGATAAGATCCGCAACGTCCCAGTATCGCCTGAACTCTGGGTTCTAGTCCAACGCTACGTGCTGGCTTCCGGTAGGAGTCTCACATCTCACACCGACGCTCGCAAGCCTCTCTTCAGCTCCCGAGAGGGCAAGGATCAACCACTAACCACTCGCTCGATCCGCTACCTGATAAAGAAACACGTTCGAGCTGCGGACATTACCAAAGCCATAAGCCCACACTCCATCCGCCACACAGTGGGCACAAACATGGCCGTAAACGAAGCCCCACTACTCGTGATCCAGCAATTCCTAGGCCACTCGGATCCCAAAACAACCATGCGCTACGTCCGCCGAGCCGAAGAAATATCCAGCAAAGCCTACCAATACAATACCCTCCCCCTGTGACCGCATAATACTTTGTGAGGTTCGAGGGTCATCACCAACCATTGAGACTAAGAGCGCACGGTTAACGTGAATGACAACCTGTGGAGTCTATAAGAGGAAACTCAACGGGGCAGGAACCGTCCCTCATTACTGGTACGTATCCAGAGCTTGGTCCGCCAGCATCCATCAAGTTATTGCTGTCTTCCGAGCCGGTGGAATCTTCGTATTGGTCCGCTGATGTCGCGACGTCGCCGTATTGGGATACCGTAGCTGTGTCACTGCCGTCTTCAGCGGCCAGTTTTTCGACCGATGAGCCAGGTGTTACTTCCACAGCTTTGGTTGTTACTGCTTGCTCACTATCCGAATTTGAATGGTTTGTGTCGTTAGCCTGAGCACTAGCTATTCTGGAGACGTTTACGTTGCTGGTCTCGCTACCAACAGCGTAGATCCAAGCCATACGTCCCGTGAACCCGCAGGCTAGGATCAGAGTGACTGCAGCTATCTTGATAGGCAGACTCATCTCCGAGATCACGATACCTCCCATTTCGATATGAAACATATTATAAGGACCGAGACTCTCTAAAGTCAAAGCTCAAGCCGAGGTAATATCACCTTTAACCATATGTTCATCCCAAGTCTGAGTACAGCACTATATATGGGAAGCTTGGCCATCGTCCAAGAGCCGATGTATAAGCCATGAGCCTCACGCTAGTTACTTTGTCCTTTGGCTGAAACGCAAGTGCGATGGTACGTACTATGGCCACGACCTGTTCGCTCGGATGGGGCGATCTCCATTCCTCGAACAGTGATCTGGTTGCCGAGAGGCAAATGAACTGCGTATACTGACCCCTGCGATTAGGAATCCCAGACCTCTGACCTGTTAGTCCTGATTTACATGCTATTCACAACACAGTCAGTCAGTTTCCGAGAATTGTACTTATCGGAAACTGACGGTTTTCAGGGGATTCTATTACAGTATGTATTTGGCGTACTTCACGACCTGTGATTTTGGGATCGAGGCTTCGAGGGATACTCCTTCATTTACATTCTCCGAGAAATGTATCTCTGATGTACGGTAAAGTTCAGCTACCAGGCCATACTGCTCGTG
>JBGTDE010000147.1:0-4211 GCA_041748475.1 Rubrobacteraceae bacterium
GCCGATCATCCTGGCCGGTGTCAGGACCGCGCTTATCATAGTCGTCGGTACTGCGGCGCTTGCTACGTTTATCAATGCGGGCGGCATGGGAGACCTGATCAACAACGGCATCAAACTGCGTCGAACGCCGGTTCTTTTGACAGGTGCGGTCTTGACCGCTGTTCTGGCACTGGCCGTTGACTGGGTGGCCGGTATCGCGGAGGACGTGTTGCGTCCCAAGGGGCTGTAGCAGTGGGATTGTGACGCTGCGGAAGAGACGGTGTCTGGTTGTGCAAATCGATGTAAATCTATTCAGGAGGTAGTAAGTGTTTCGCTTTGTAGATAAGGCTTTGTTAAAGATGGTCGGTCTCGTGGCGGCCATGGCCGTAATCGCTGCTGGTTGCGGTGGTTCGGGTGGTGGTGGAGACGCTGGTGGCGGTTCGCTAGATGATTATGATCTCTCCGATGCCGAGTTAGCCGTTGGTTCCAAGGACTTCACCGAGCAGCAAATACTCGGTCAGATCACCGTCAAGGCTCTCGAAGCAGCAGGCGCCAGCGTCAACGATCAGGTCGGGCTCGCCGGTACCAACGCCGCACGCGAGGCGTTGCTAAACGGTGAGATCGATATGTACTGGGAGTACACGGGTACGGGTTGGATCACGCACCTCGGCAACACCGACCCCATTGCCGACAGTAAGAAGCAGTACGAGTCTGTCAAGAAGGCGGACCTGAAAGAGAACGACATCGAATGGCTGGAGCCCGCGCCCTTCAACAACACCTACGCGCTGGCAGTCAGGGAGGAAGCCTACGAGGATCTCGGCGTCGAGAAACTCTCGGACATGGAGAAGCTCATAGAAGAGCGTCCCGAAGAGGCCACGATCTGCGTCGAGAGCGAGTTCAACACCCGCGACGACGGTCTGCCCGGCCTTGAAAAGACCTACGGTTACGAGTTCAAAGATAGTAACAAGTCCCTAGTGGATACCGGCGTCGTCTACACTCAGACCGACAAAGGCAAATGCAACTTCGGTGAGGTCTTCACCACCGACGGACGCATTGAGGCTCTGGGTCTAAAGGTCATCGAGGACGACAAGAAGTTCTTCCCGATATACAACCCAGCCCTTAACGTCCGCAAAGATGTCCTGGAGGAAAACCCGGACCTGAAGCCGCTAGCCGCAGACCTCGCCAAGGCTCTGGACACCAAAACCATGCAGCAGCTAAATGCTTCCGTGGATGTCGACGGTGAATCCTACGATGCCGCAGCCGACACGTTTCTGGAGGACAACGGGTTTATCAAGTAGTAGCTAACAAGCACAACGTTTCAACCAACGGAGAGGGCGGGTTTTGTTTCCCCGCCCTCTCCGTTTATTTTCTCTACCCGCCGAAGAGGTTCTCCGCAAGCTCGCGCACGGTAAGAACGGCAAATATCACGACCGACGCGCCGAGGACGAGGTTGGAGAGTAATCCGCTGCGGAATCGGCTTTCGACGCGGCGGTTGAGGAGCCACATAAGGGTTATCGCCAGGAAGGGCATGAACAGCGCGCCCAGGGAAGCGTAAGTGATGATGATCCAGACCGGTTCGTCCAGGGCGAAGAGCAGCATCGGGGGGAAGGTAACCCACACCAGGAAGCCCCTGAAGAAGATTCCTTTCTCTGACAGGTACGATTCGCCTTCCTCCTCCGGCACCCGCCGGATGCTCCGCACGAGGTCGCCAAAGAGGTATGCTCCGCCGTTCCACGCGCCGGTTATGGAGCTTGTTGCCGCAGCCCAGAAACCTATCAAGAAGAGCCAACTCGCCGCCACTCCGAACCTTTCGGCTATTGGGTCGGAGAGTGCAACGAGACCACTCTCGCCGTCTATGCTCTCACCGCCCACGAACAGTAACTCCGCGCCGATAACGAGCATGGCTACCATAAAGAGGCCCGTGACTATATAGCCAACGGCAAGGTCGGTGCGCATCATCGGGATCCACTCCGGTCGTCGCCACCCACGCTCGCGCACCCAATACGTGTACGACACTAGCGTGAAAGTTCCACCCACACCGCCGATAACCGCCAGAGCATAGGGAAGTGAGCCTTCCGGGATACGCGGCACGAGCGTACCGAGAGCTAAATCTCCAAAATTCGGACCCAGAAAAAGAGCCAGCCCCACAACGGTGATGAACATGATTCCGACGAAGATCTCCATCACGCGCTCGAAGAGACTGTACTTTCCGATAAAGCAGATCACAAATCCAAACACTATGGAATGAAGCGCCGCCCACACCCAGAACGGCAACACACCGGGGAACATCGCCGTTACCGCGAGCGCCGAGGCCGAAGGAGCCGCTGCCCCGAAAAAGAACGTGACCAACGCCAGGTAGATAGTGAAGTAGCCTGTAGCCCACGCGCCCATCGAGCGCCAGCCATCGAGGATGGTCGTTCGGGTCGCCATGAACCAGCGTCCGAGTCCTTCGGTCAGGGCGAATTTCAGTACCGCGCCGAGGACTATAGTCCAGATCAAGACCGTCCCGAACTGCGTACCCGCCGTGAGCGACGAGACCATGTCACCCGCTCCGACACCCGTAGCGGCGACCACGAGTCCAGGCCCGATCAGACGCAGCCGACCCTTCCAACCCGTTGGTGGCCTCTCTCCCTCAACCGGTTCGCCGCCCACCTCTCCCGCAGTCCTGTCCGTAACGTCCGACATCCCAGAACTCCTTCCCAAGCCTGCAATAGCTACATTACACACCAAGTCAACGAGGGACGCAAACTTTCCGGCTCGGATAACAAACGTCGAAGCCAGTGGCTCTCTACTGAGCCAGAGCGCAGCCGTCCTTGCGAGGATCGCTGCCGCAAGAGCGGGTGCCGTCTTCGTGGATGCGGATAAGCTGTGCGCCACCTACTGGCACGACGTAGCTTTCTCCAATCTCGACTTCGTGACCTAGGGCGCGAAGTTTGTTGACTTCACTCGGCGGTACGCGGCCTTCGACTAGGAGATTGTTTGAATAGTGGTCGTGGGAGTGGCGGGGATGGTCCACGGTCTCCTGAGCGTTCATGCCGTGGTCTATGAGGTTGGAAAGAAGCTGGAAATGTCCCTGCGGCTGCATGGGTCCGCCCATGTTCCCGAACACGCTCCACAGGTTGCCGTCCTTTGTCGCTAGGCCAGGGATGATTGTGTGCATGGGGCGTTTTCCTGGTAGGAGAGAGTTTGGGTGATCCGGATCCAACCGGAACGAATGGCCCCGATTCTGAAGCGTGACACCACTCTCGGCAACGACACCGCTCCCAAACCCCATGTACAGGCTGTTGATAAACGAGCATCCATTGCCTTCGGCGTCAACCGCGCACAGGTAAGTCGTGTCGTCGCCGAGGTTAGGTCCGATGGATGCGCCCGCCCTTTCGCGGGAGATGCGTTCGCGGAGTTTCGCAGCGTAGTCTTTGGAGAGCAGGTCATCGGTTGGTATGGAGGCGAACTCGGGGTCGCCGATCTTGTCGTGCAGGTCTTTGAAAGCGAGCTTTTTGGCCTCTACTTCGAGGTGGATGCGTTCCGCGCTCATGGTCCCGAACTCCGACATCTCGAAGCCTTCCAGGATGTTTAGCATCTGGAGCGCGGCTATGCCCTGTCCGGGTGGTGGGATCTCGTGTACCCGCACGCCCCGGTAGTCCGTGCTGATCGAGTCGACCCACAAAGTCTCATGCGAGGCGAGATCCCCTTCAGACAGATAGCCACCCGCATCCTGCGCAGCATCAGCCATGCTCCGGGCTATGGATCCACTGTAGAAAGCATCGGCTCCATCCTGCATAACCGCGGCAATCGTCTCGGCGAGGTTCGGCTGACGGAACATCTCACCGGGACGCGGCGTGCGACCTCCTGGCAAGAAGGTTTTGGTAGCGTTCTCGTTTTCTCGGAGCAACGCTTCACCCGCCTCCCAATACCGGGCGACGACTTCAGCGACGGGCTGGCCCTCTTCCGCGAAGTCGTGGGCTGGGGCTAGAAGCTCCGTCAGCGGCAGTCTTCCCAGAGATCTCGCTGCATCCTCCCAGAGCCGAACGGCTCCTGGGACCGTGATCGGCATACCACCACGTTCGGGCATCTCGGAAACTCCCCGGTCGCGCAATTTCTCGACGGTGACGGATTGTGGCGCGGCTCCTGAGCCGTTTGCGCCGAGGACTCGACCAGTGCTTGCGTCATAGTACAGCAGGAAAGCGTCGCCACCCATGCCAGTCGTCATTGGGGCGAGGACCGCCATCGCG
>JBGTDE010000148.1:0-4874 GCA_041748475.1 Rubrobacteraceae bacterium
GCGTACTCTCCAGGACGGCTCACACGGTCCACCCGTTCGTAGCCAGTCGAGGAGAGACGTTCCAGGCAATCGTCCAGCCCGAACGCCACTCCTCCCGAAAGAGCGAGCGGTTCGTGGAGCGGGGTCTTCTCCGCAAAAGCCAGCGGCCCCGCGACCACGACGCGAGCATCTTTTAGGGCATGCAATGCCCGCTGCCTCTGACCGACTCGCGCCACCGGGGGATCGAAAACGTCGCCGTAGGCTACGCTCCGCGACGGCAGATACACAACGGATTTATCCGTGAAGCATCGCGCATCGCGTGCGTAACGCTCCGCTTCCCCCTCCGAAGAAGCCAGTAGCAGCACGGTGCGGTTTTCACGGACTGCGAGGTATCCCCGGACACGGCGCGGCGCACGCAAATCTCTCGTCTGGGTCTGTCCGAACACGCGAGGATTCTACCCCCACTCCGCCAAATACAAAGTACGTCCATCCACTTTCACGGCGCGGCGCGTATATACGGTGGATAGAGAGGAAAGCTACAAGAAGGAGAAGGTAATGCGAAGAAGGTTCACGTTGAGCTTGTCGCTCTCGCTGGCGCTTATGGCAGCGTTAATGGTAGGGAGCGCTTGGGCGCAAGGTACGACCCAGACGCTGGAGCTAACACCCAGCCGCGACTCTGGAGTTAGCGGTACCGCCACGCTTAAAGAGATGGATGGCAAAGTGAAGGTAACGCTGGATATGAAGGGTTTGCCGAAGGATGGCGCAGAGCACCTCGCGCACATTCACGAGGGTGCGACGTGTGAGGACGACCGGGCCGACAACGGTGGACCGGTCGAGTTTCCGTTGGCGAACGTCGTAGCCGAGGGTGACACCGGAACCAGCACCATGACAGTCGATACAAGCTTTGACGAGTTGTTCTCCGGCGATCCGTACTACATCAATGTCCACGCCGAACAGACCGACCCCGACGCCGTGCCTCCGGGTGTCGCCTGCGCCGATGTCGCAATGACCTCGGGCGGCGGAAGCTCCGAGGATCTCGCCGAAACCGGCGGCCCCTCCGCGCTGGCACTCTTCGCGGTTGGCGGCGGCGCTCTAGTCATACTAGGCGCGGCAGTCGGCTACGTGGCTCGGAGCCGTATGATCTAGGACTGCAAGCAGCATCTTTTTCGGGGAGGCCGGGCGCACAGTCCGGCCTCTTTTCTCTGCCGTAGAATGGGCTGATGTCATCACCGGAGCGGAAGGAGAGCGGTTTGTCTAGTATCGAGGAGTTAAATGAGCGCGGTGGGGGTTCTTTGCCCGCCCTTATTGGGCTGAAGATAACATCGGCGGACGACGACATCCTCAAAAGCAGCCTCGAACTACGAGAGGAACTACTCGCCCCGAACGGCTACCTGCACGCCGCTACCGTCGTGGCGCTAGCGGATACTTCCTGCGGCTATGGTTGCTTCGTCAACCTCCCAGAAGACGCCGAAGGCTTCACCACGATAGAGTTAAAGAGTAATTTTCTCGGGACGGCGCGCGAAGGCATCATCGAGTGTGAGGCGAAGCTCGCTCATGGTGGGCGTACAACGCAAGTCTGGGACGCGACCGTTACGGTCGCCGAGAGCGGCAAGACGATAGCATTGTTCCGTTGCACGCAGATGATCCTGTACCCGCGTTAGCGCTCGGAGTCACTTTCGAGGCTCAAGCATCCCCGTGACGAGCGCGACGCTCAACAGAACGATGCCGAGTCCCACCAGAGTCCCCCACCCGAACGGCTCCCCGAGCAACAACACGCCAAAGAGAAGGCCGAAGACCGGCACGAGAAACGTCACGGTAACGGTGCTCGTAGGCCCGACGTTCTCGATCAGGCGAAAGTAGAGCAAGTAGGCGATGGCGGTCGAGAACAAGGCCAGCCCCAACACGCACGCGACTACCACCCCCGACGGAGCCGACTGCGGAAGCGCCACGGTCGCCGGGACGAACAGGACTCCCGTCGCCGCCGTCTGCTGTCCGATAGCCATCCCGAGCGGTGGAACACCGGAGAAGTTCCGCTTGGCGTAGGTTGCTCCCAGCGCGTAGGAGAGCGAAGCCAGGAGCATGGCTCCTACGGATAAAATCACGGGGAAGGTAACAGAGATCGGGTCCCACCCCACCAGAACCACCACCCCCAACAATCCCAGCACGACACCGAGCATCTTCCGGGCGGTGAGCGTGGTACCCAGCCAGATCGCGGCTACCACCGCCGAGAACAGCACCGTGGTGGAGTTGAGAATGGACGCTAGCGAAGCGGTAAGCCGAAGCTCCGCGAAAGCTATCAGGGAGAAAGGCACCGCGGAGTTCAGAGCGCCAAGAAACAGAAACTGCCGCCAACGCCCCCCTAGACCCAACCGACTTCTCGTCAAAACGGCATAAAAGACCAGAGCGCTCGCCGCCAACCCCACACGCAGCCCCATGAGCGTTAGAGGACCAACCTCCGGCACCGCCACCCGGATAAAGAGAAACGACGCGCCCCAGAGAGCCCCCAGGAAAATCAGAGCCAGAAGATCCCGTACGCCCATACCGCTATCCCCCTTCTCCCATATTTCAGACAACCGATTGAAGAAAGATAGATGATGCACTATTATTATTCAAATGAATCTTATTTATGTTTTGTATGAATATAAATAATATAACTCTCTCGCAATTGCGGACGTTTGTGGCGCTGATCGAGTCCGGCAGCTTTACTAGTGCGGCTAGGACTCTGAACGTCACCCAGCCGGGTGTCAGCCACACTATCGCGGGTCTCGAAAGGGAACTGGACGTATCGTTAGTTTTTCGGGGTCGTCGCGGTGTCGTACCGACGGACATGGGTGAGAGAGTTTTGCTGCACGCTAGGGAAGTTATCAGAGTTTTGGAGCGGATGGTGCAGGAAGCTGAGGCTTCGACGGGATTGTTGGCCGGTAGGATACGCATCGGCAGTTTTCCAAGTGCGGCGAGCCGCTTGTTGCCCTCAATAATCGGAGGCTTCAATCGCCGGTATCCGGAAATCGAAGTCGTGCTGATGGAAGGCACCGACGCGAACGTTAGAGAGATGATCTTCTCCCGAAGCGTGGACGTAGGTTTCGTTTCCCTACCATCCGATGGTCTGGAGACTTTGCCCGTGGCAGAGGACGAAATACTAGCTCTCGTCCCGACAGACCACGCGCTGAGCACTATGGAATCCGTGGATGTGGAGTCGATAGCCGGGGAGCCTTTCATCATGTCCCGCGGCGGTTGCGAACCTCTCATCAGATCTGTCTTCCGTTCGTTCGGCCTAACACCAGATGTCCGTTTCGACGTGCGCGATATAGAGACCATTCTCGCGCTGGTGGCCGAAGGTCTCGGCGTGAGCCTCGCACCCAAGTTAGCCTTGCCCCACAGCCTCAAAGGCGTACGTGCCATACCGTTACATCCTTCGGTGCGCCGCAAGCTCGCTCTCGCAGTTCACTCCCTAGAAACCGTATCACCAGCAACCATAGCTTTTATGGAACAAGCCCAGGCGAACCGGCCTCGTCTAGCACTCGACGCTCGTGCTCCAGGAGGCGCGTCTTGAGGTGCATGCCTCCGGCAAATCCGGTTAGCTTTCCGTTTGCGCCGATCACGCGGTGGCAGGGGACGACTAGCGGAATGCGATTGGTGGCGTTGGCGCGACCGACGGCGCGGGCGGCTTTTGGAGTTCCGATCATCTCAGCTATCTCTCCGTAGCTCCGGGTCTCTCCGTAGGGAATCCGTGTGAGAGCAGCCCACACAGCCTTCTGCCACTCCGACCCAGTAAACGAGAGAGGGAGATCAAACGCCCGCCGCTCCCCCGCCGCGTACTCGTCGAGCTGTTCGCGAGCCTTCGCCGTCTTTTCCGGGTCGCAATGTATCTCGAAACCGAGACGTTCTAGTTCCTCTTCGGCGGTCTTCTCGTAGTCGCCTTCGGCGAACTTGAGCAGTGTAAGATCCCCAGTCTCATCCACTGCGAATAGTATTCGACCGGCGGGAGATTCCATTTCCTCGACGTAGACTTTCATGCCATCACCTCTTTCTTCTTCGATATACGTTCACTCTTCTCGTCTTCCAAACTGGCCCACAGATGCTGGACAGCGTAGGCTCGCCAGGGCCGCCATCGCTCCGCTAGAGCTTCGATCTCACCCTCGTATCCGAGCCGCGAGATTGCATGTCGCACCCCGAGATCCGCCGCAAGAAAAGCATCCGGGTCGCCAAGAGCCCGCATAACGATATAAGATGCCGTCCACGGTCCAATCCCTGGAATTTCCAACAATCGCCGTTCGGTCTCCAGGCGATCCACGCCAGAGTCCAACGTGACCTCTCCATCCGAAAGCGACCTCGCCAAACTCCGCAACGCCTCCCGACGAGCACCGGGCAACCGGACATCATCTAGTGAGCTTCTGGCGAGCGTGGCGGACTCCGGAAACAGATGAGTGAGGCTACCTGTCACGAGAGTTTCGGGTAATTCCTTTCCGTGATTCGCGACTAGACGAGCTGCAAGCGTGCGAGCACCGGCGACCGACACTTGCTGTCCGAGGATGGCTCTTACAGCAGTCTCCGCGCCGTCCACGCTACCGGGGACGCGGGTTCCGGGACGTTCGCGCACGAGTGGAGCGAGCATCGGGTCTTCGCCGAGGTGCGCGTCCACGGAGACCGGGTCCGCGTCGAGATCGAGCAACCGCCGACAGCGTTGTACGGCTACCCCGAGATCGCGCATGTCTTCCAGGCGTAGTCCACACTGGATATGCCCTTCCCCATCGGCCAAAGTCACAATTCCTGCGCCGTGTGGCAATCGCAGCGTCCGCCGATACGTCCCGTCGACAAATTCTTCTAAACTAGGCACCGCTCGCGCTGCGAGGAATCCGAACAGCGCATCGGCCGCAAATGGTTCTCTGTACGGT
>JBGTDE010000149.1:0-10285 GCA_041748475.1 Rubrobacteraceae bacterium
CAGGACCATCACCCACATCCCGGTACCGGATCACACCCTGCGGCAACCGAACCTCCCGCAACTGTTCCGAAAACCCCGAAACCGTCATCACCACTCTCCTCTCGACAGATCCTTGTAATAACATGCTACTTCTTTATTGACATTTTGTCAATAGACACTGTGTCAGTAACGTTCATAATGGATTATGATTGGCTCCATGTTTAGAGAGTTCATGGATTGAGCGGTTCGAGTAAGCCCCGTCGGCGGCGACATACGGCTGAGCAAGCGGAGCGGGCTATCCTGGCTGCAGCGCGGACTTTCTTGGCGGAACATCCGTTTCGAGAGTTGACAGCAGAAACGGTGATGGCCCGCACGGGGTTGTCTCGCCAGGCCTTCTACGCTTATTTCCAGGATCGTTACGACCTAGCCGCGCGGCTGCTGGAGGGAATTGGTGCGTTGCTCTTCGCGGTGGATCGCGCTTGGTTAGAAGGCGCGGAAGAGACTCGGGATGAGGCCAGAGCGAGTTTGAGCGAAGCACTCAAAAGAGGTTCCGAAGCGTTTCTGTATTACGGACCGGTACTAAAGGCGATCTCGGACGCCGCGAGTCAAGATACGAGGGTCGAGGAAGTTTACAGATTCGGATTGATCGAGAACTTCGTCAACTCGGTCGCGAAGCGTATAGAGCGTGATGTGCAGACAGGAATGTCGCCCGCAGACCTGGACCCTGATGAAACAGCTAAAGCCCTAGTTCTTCTGACTGAACGTTACCTTCTCGACGCTTTCGGTAGACCACAGTCAAAACCTTCCGAAGCGCAAATCGCGACAGTCGCCAGCACGTTGGAAAGAGCCTGGATCAATACACTCTACGGTTCTTAGCGGCGGATGCTCAGTTCCCTGTAGTAGCGAACTGCCTCATCTCTAGTCCACCTTCTGCCGCGAGATCCATCGCCAGAGGGTCCGGGTATCCACTCGCGTAGTGGACTTCGCCGATACCGGCGTTCATGATCATCTTGACGCACATCAAACACGGCTGGTGGGTGCTGTAGATCGAAGCTCCAGTAACAGATACTCCGTGATACGCTGCCTGAATAATGGCGTTCTGTTCGGCGTGCAATGTCCGCTGACAACTCTCCCGCCCATCCACGATGCGGATGAGACATCCTACGTCATCGCAGTGCGGCAAGCCCGATGGTGAACCGTTGTAACCGGTAGTCAGAATTCTTTTATCACGCACTATGACCGCACCGACGGCGAGGCGTGGGCAGGTGGAACGGGTAGCTACTTCGTGGGCTATGCGCATGAAGTATTCGTCCCAGGAAGGCCGGACGCGCTTTAGTTTCTCGTGCTCGCCGGTGGTGTCTATTTCGGGGTTTTTAAAGGGTTCCATAGAGGCGATCCCCTGCGTCGCCGAGTCCGGGAACTATAAACGCATCGTCGTTTAGTTCAGGATCCAGGGCGGCAGTATAGAAGTGTACGTCGGGGTGCTCGGCGGTCACGCGCTCCACGCCGGGCGTAGCGGAGACTACGTGGAGACAGGAGATCCAGGTGGCTCCTTCTTCTTTTAGCTTGGTGAGGGTTGCTGACAGACTCCCGCCGGTCGCGAGCATCGGGTCTAGAACGAGGACCAAATAATCTTCCAGGTTGGTCGGCAGGTTGACGTAGTATTCGATTGGCTCGGCTGTCTCTTCGTCGCGTTGAAGGCCCATGAAGCCCACGGTGGCGTTTGGTAGCAGGGCGAGTGAGCCGTCGAGCATACCGAGGCCCGCTCGCAGTACGGGGACCAGGCATACAGGAGCGGAGATCTCCTCGACCTCCGTTTCGGTGAGTGGAGTTTTGATCTTGGCCGTCCGGGTGGGCATGCGGCTGGTGGCTTCCGCGACCATGATGAGCGCGACCTCTTTGATGGCTTGCCGGAACATGGTCGTGTCGGTGTTCTCGTCCCGCAGCACGGCTAGCTTCTGACGACTCAGTGGCCCATCCACGACGTGCAGGTTCTCGGGCAGCACGCTACTCATATAGCGGAAAGGCTTCGGTGAGCGAGGCGACGCGGTCGCGTAGTCCGTCGGTCTGGCCTCGCGTGGCTTGGACGATGATGCCGGAGATCTCACGCATCTCGGCCTCCCCCATGCCACGCGTCGTCATGGCCGCCGTACCCAGCCGAACACCACTCGTTACCGTCGGTGGCTCAGGATCGTCGGGGACCATGTTCTTATTGCACGTCACGCCGACGGACTCAAGTTTCTCTTCGAGTTCCGTGCCGTTCGTGTCGGTGTTTCGCAGATCCACGAGAACTAGATGGTTGTCCGTGCCGCCGGAGACGAGGTCTATGCCACCCTCCATCAAACCTTCAGCGAGGGCCTGGCAATTGTCTACTATCTGTTGCGCGTAGTTCTTAAATTCGGGTTGGAGAGCTTCGCCAAAGGCGACGGCTTTTCCGGCGATGGCGTGCATCAGGGGTCCGCCTTGCATACCGGGAAAGACGCGGCTGTTTACCTTCTTACCGAACTCTTCGCGAGCCAGGATCATACCTCCACGAGCACCACGTAGAGTTTTGTGAGTAGTCGTGGTCACGACCTCACAGTGCGGCACGGGCGATGGATGAACTCCGGCGGCTACTAGACCGGCGATGTGAGCCATGTCGGTCAGAAAGAACGCGCCAACTTCGTCGGCAATTTCGCGGAAACGCTCGAAGTCGATTATGCGCGGGTACGCGCTGGCACCGGCCAAGATCATTCGCGGTTTCTCACGCAGGGCGATTTCGCGGACTTGATCGTAGTCGATGTATCCATCAGT
Source organism: Rubrobacteraceae bacterium (assembly GCA_041748475.1). Taxonomy (GTDB): domain Bacteria; phylum Actinomycetota; class Rubrobacteria; order Rubrobacterales; family Rubrobacteraceae; genus JACDDK01. The sequence goes on from JBGTDE010000149.1 coordinate 2,773, forward strand.
CCCTACTCCGTAATGAACAAAATCGTAGAGACGCCCGGAGAAGTTGAACTTCGCGCCGTGCGTGAGATGTCCTCCGTGCGCGAGATCCATCGCAAGAACTTTCTCGCCCGGATCAAGGAGCGCAGAGTAAGCCGCTTCGTTAGCCTGGCTCCCGGAATGCGGTTGCACGTTGACGTGATCCGCACCGAAGAGCTGCTTCGCCCGCTGAATGGCGAGCACTTCTACTTTATCGACCTGCTCGCAGCCGCCATAGTAGCGTTTGCCGGGATAGCCCTCGGCATATTTATTGGTGAGAACGGAGCCTTGGGCCGCCAGTACCGCCGGAGAGGCGAAGTTTTCGCTGGCTATGAGCTCGATGGTGGTTCGCTGACGTTCCAGCTCACCGTCCAGAGCGTCCTGGACTTCGGAATCCACTACTTCGGTGTAAGGTCCGATCAAGGTCTACCTCCGCTATGAGTCGAGGGGTTTCGTAGTCGAAACAACACTGCCATGTGTCACTTTTGTTTCGCAGCAACCAGGAGTATAAACCTTGTCTGAAGCGCCCTCAAATTTCATCGAGGTCGAAGCTGAGTAACCAGGATCAGACCTCCGAACCAAGATGCTCTGAGAACTCCGAGGAGATCCTCTTTATGTGCGGTATTAGCTCTTCGAGCCGCGCTTCGTTGAGACGCCCAGCTGGCCCAGAGACACTCATAGCAGCGAGAATTTTTCCGTCAGATGAGAACACGGGAGCGGCCAGGCAACGAACGCCTTCCTCCATCTCTTCAGTGTCTAGAGCGTAACCTCGCCCACGAATACTCTCTAGCTCACCCTTAAGTTTTTTCGCATCCGTTATGGTGTACGCCGTGAAACGCAGAAGATCCGACTCTTCCATCAATCGATCCGCGACTTCCGCAGGCTGATAGGCTAGAAGTACCTTTCCCGTACCCGTAGAGTGCAAGGGCGACCGCTTGCCGGGTTCAGTGAACATTCGAACCATACGCGAGGCTGGCACTTGGTCCAGATACACCACAGAGTTTTTTTCCAGCGTAGCGAGGTTGGATGACTCCTGGCTCACTTCCATTAGCTCCGTCAGGAAGGGGCGCGCCAGCGGCCCCAAATGCTCCCGAGCGGCAGTGGCTAGAGTGTAAGCCTTGATCCCCAGCGCATACCTGCGGTTCTCCGGATTCTGGCGAGCGTAACCGCGTCGTATCAGGGTGGAGAGCAACCGGTGCGCCGTGCCGTTGGCAAGTCCAACCGTTGGCGCTATCTCAGTTACCCCCAACTCATTCTCCGACTGACCAAGCAACTCCAGAATGTCCAGAGACCTTTCGAGCGACTGGACTCCACCCGCCGACTTACTAGACTTTACGTCAGTCACTAACACCGCTCGCTTTCTAGAAAGGTTATTCCGTTCGATGAAATTACTCGATACGAGTATACCTTCCAAATGGATATCCAGGGATTAAAGGAGCCAAAGATTCCGCAGTGTACCCCCTTCTATGCACGCTCGAAAACTATATCCTGAGCGCCTTCCCAGAGTGTTAGTTCCCCTAGCGGACGCAAGTTTTCGTGGCCTTCGGTGATGGTCAGCAAGTGGTTCGCCGCTAGTACGCCCAGTTTGCTCTTAAAGACCGTGCCATAGTAAGGGAAGAGGATCTCGGTCTCCGAGTAGCCGCCGGGGTAGAACAGGATCTCCCCGGCTTGCGGCACGCTGGTCGCATCTTCCCACGGGACTCCGAGGTCGTAGTCGCCCAGAGGAATCCAACAAGATTCACCGCTCCAACGGACGTGGATGATCTTCTGCCGGTAAGGCAGCAATTTCTCGAAAGCCTCGCAAGTCTTGGGACACCGCTCCCGCTCCCAACGCGCCATAAACTCAAACGGCCCTGCAGTTATCTTTACATCGCTCACGATGTCACGCTCCTTCTATTTCAGTTTCTTGCTTATTCTTGACAGACGATTTTCCAGTAGTCTCTACGTCCGGCTTGATCAAGCGCCCGACCGGCTCCGAGACGATGTGTCCTTCCCTATAGACCGTCGTCCCGCGCACCATCGTGCAGACGACTTTCCCAGTAAAAGCCCGTCCGACGTACGGACTCATCTTGTGCCGGTACTTCAAATCTCCCCTGCGGAGCGTGGAGATCCCATCCAGATCCACCAGCGCGAGGTCCGCATCTGCCCCGATCTCCAGCCGGCCTTTATTGGAGAACCCGAAGCGATTCGCTACGTTCCCAGAGAGCAACCCTGCAACCTCCTCCAACGCAATCTCACGTCCGTGATGGCCTTCATCCAGCATGACATTCAGCAGAGACTGACAGCCCGCAATGCCGCCCCACGCCCGGAACATATCTTCTCCGACTTTCATCTCCGGCGGACACGGAGAATGGTCGGAGGTAACGAACTCGACGTTTCCCGCGTAAATCTGCTCCCACAGAGATTCCAGTTCCTCCTGCGGACGCAGCGGCGGCGCACACTTGGCGACCGCACCGAGTGCCTCGGCATCCTCCTCCGTGAACACTAGATAGTGCGCGCAGGTCTCACAGGTTACGTCCACCCCACGCTCGCGGGCACCAGCCACCAATGCCACGCCTCGTCCAATGCTCACGTGAACGACGTGCAGGGAGCAACCAGTCTCCTCCGCCAGGAGTATGGCACGCTGAATAGCCTCGAGCTCGGCGATTACCGGGCGCGAGTCCAGATAGTCTCGCATCGTGGTGCGCAATGTGCTGACAGCCCGTTGAGACATGAGATCCGTGATTCCCTTGTTCTCTGCGTGAACGAGGACCGGCAGACCCAACTTAGCCGCTCTCTGCATCCCCTCGTAGAGAATGAGGTCGTCGGCGGGCTGAAAGTCCAGAGTTCCGGTGATGGACATGAAAGCCTTGAATCCCGCCACGCCCCGCTCGGCCAACTCCTCCATATGGTCGAGATTTCCCGGCACAAGTCCTCCGTAGAACGCGAAATCCACGACCGACGATGCTTGTGCGAGAGTTACTTTCTCGTCGAAGCTGCGGGCATCGTTAGTCGGTGGATAGGCGTTAAGCGGCATCTCTACGAAGGCGGTCATGCCACCAGCCGCCAGCGACTTGGACCCGGTCGAGAAACCCTCCCAATGAGTACGACCCGGCTCGTTGAAATGAACATGAGCGTCTATCGCTCCGGGGAGGATATGAAGGCCGCTTGCGGTCACTTCTTCGGAGGCCGTGCCTCCCAATTCGGGCTCCACAGCGGTTATCTTGCCGTCCGAGATACCGATGTCGGATTCTTGCTGTCCTTCTGGAGTGACCAGCGTTCCGCCACGGACTATGAGATCGTAGGTGCTCATGGCTCGACCCTATCCAGTACTGACATCCCTCTCATTTTTCAGCCATTAGCTGAATAAAGCGGGCCATCGTTTCTGCGGCGACACTCACGTCTTCCTTTGTGACGGATTCGGCGGGGTTGTGGCTTATACCCTCTTCGCACCGCACGAAGAGCATTGCCACCGGAGCCAGAGATGCCATCTGGGCCGCGTCGTGACCGGCTCCGCTCGGCACCCGGATCACGGGGAGTCCACCGCTCTCGACGGCCCGACTTAGAAGATCGGTCAGGTCCGGGTCCGAGGGGACGGCAGGGGTCTCCTGGCGTACCTGCCAGCGGCGCTTACAACCACGGGAACGCGCTATCTCAGAGGCGCGGCGCTCGAAGTGGTCGCGCAAGCTCTCGCGCACCGCATCGTCTCCGTGGCGTAGATCAAGGGAGAGTTCCACCTCGCCGGGGATGACGTTGGAAGCTCCGGGTCTAACCGAGATCTCCCCCACCGTCGCCAGGGCCCCCGGTTGTACCTTGCAGGCGGTCTCCACTTCTAGCACGAACTCGGCGGCGGCGCATAGAGCATCCTTGCGATTCGCCATTGGCACTGTTCCGGCGTGTCCAGCCTTGCCACCAAAGTTTGCACTGATGCGGCTCTGACCTTGAATCCCCGTTACCACGCCGACCGGCAAGTCGTGCTCCTCAAGCACCGGACCCTGCTCTATGTGTACCTCGCAGTAGCCAAGCACGTCACCTCGGTCTTGCACGCCTTTATCGAGGGCTTCAGGCTCTCCTCCGAAGTCCCGCACGGCGTCCCAGAGGTTGGTGCCGCCGTGATCCTGGAGCTTCAGGCGTTCGCGGTCGAATGAGCCCGCGTAAACCGAACTACCCAGGAAAGTCGTGCCGAAGCGTAGACCCTCCTCATCGGCGAAACCGACGACCTCTATCGAGAATGGAAGGCGCTCACTCCGGTCGTGGAGTCGCTGTACGCAAGAGAGGGCGATCATGACGCCCAATATCCCATCGTACTTTCCCGCATCTCGGACGGTATCCAGGTGGGATCCGAGAACGAGAGTCTCTTCTCCATCGCCTTCGTAGCGACCGATAAGGTTCCTTATGGCGTCTTGGCGGACAGTCATGCCAGCATCCCGCATCCAGCCGGAGACGATTTTGTTGACCTCGCGCATCGCTTGAGAGCCGAACGAACGGGTAAGAGCGTCACTCTCCTCGCTGATATTCCCGAGCAAGTCGCACCGCTCCATGACGGTCGTCGCAATATCCTTCATGGTTTCCTCCTTCAACTACCCCGGTAGGTGCTATACGCCCACGGCGAGGCGAGCAGCGGAACGTGGTAATGAGCCTCGGGGTCGGAGATGCCAAAACGTATCGGCACCCGGTCCAGGAAAGGTGGGTCTGACGTATCTGATCCGGCGAAGTAAGCACCTGCGGAGAAGACGATCTCGTACTCCCCAACCTCGAACTCGACCTCCGCCATAAGTGGCTCGTCGGTACGCCCGTCCTCGTTGGTCTTTACGGTTTTCAGGACGTGACGTTCGCCGTACTCGAAGCGGGCCAATTCGACCTCCATGCCGGCGGCTGGCCTGCCGTGGGCCGTATCGAGAACGTGGGTGGTCAGGAAGCCGGACATTGCATTAGCCTCTCTCTACCCAGCCCTCGATCAGGCCGTAGGGCTCGGGATCTCCATGGAAAATCTCCTTGTCGTTCTCCATTCCGAAACGCGCCAGATTGTAGAGAATATGATGCCGATTTGGGAAAGAGAAGTGGATTTTCTCTATCGCCGAAAACCGCTCCAGCACAGCTTTGCCCGTAATATATAGCGTGTTCTGCATCGAAGGGCTATAGTGGTCCGTAAAGGTTGTTAGTACCTGTTCCTTGACCTCTCGCCAGGTCTCACCGAAGTCAACCTCCGTTGATTCATAAACCCACTTCGCCGTAACTACCGTGGAGAGTATGCGGTCGTCCGTCTCCGGCAAGGTGGTGAACTCTTCGTGCAGGTAATTCTCCCAACCGGAATTTGTGGTCTTGAGCACGATCAAATCGTCTATACCAGCTTCGACGCGCCGCGTGCCGCTCTCGTCTCCGGTAGCAGTGGCTGTGCGTACCCCTGCGGCCCGCACGAAGGAGTGTTCGTGCGCCTCGCCGTCGACCACAATACGGTCCCAGAGATGCTCGGTGAAGTCTATCCGCACCCCTGTAACCTTCGGCCTTGCTTCCAGGAAGTGATCCACGAGCTTGAGCCCAAACTCCTCGATCTCGCCTTCCAGATGGTCCTTTGCTAGAGCATAAACGGTGTTTCGCATGGTGTCCGTAGCCAGTAAATCCGTGTTGTCACCCGCTACGTGGGCTGCGTCGAAATCGCCCTCCAGAGCGACATCCACCCGGACTTCGGTCAGGTTGTGGCGCTCGGTGCCCCGATAGACTTTGACGAGTCGCACGTCGGACTTGCCATAGTTATTCTGCCCGAGGACTATTCTGGCTGTGGACGCTTCAGTCACGTTTCCTCCTCATTCGACAGCTTCTTCCAACCTGTATCGCCCTATCTTGAATATCTCTTGCAGTGCTGTAGCTTCTTCCTCGTTGGTAGTATTTTCAAGGCGATCTCTAGCATTCGCTAGTATCGAGTCTCTGGTGTGGTCACGCACCGCGAAGATCATGGGTATCCCGAACTTCTCCTTGTACAGCTGGTTTAGTTCCGTGAAAACTTCGTACTCCTCGGGGGAGAGTCGATCCAGACCCGCCGACGACTGCTCACGATTGGACTCTGGGGTGAGGTCGCCCGCCATAGCCGCCTTTCCCGCGAGGTCCGGGTGGGCTTTTATAAGCGACATGCGGCGCTCGGCGGCGGCCTCCCGCACGACCCGCGTGAAGGCGTCGTGCATCTCGTCCAGGCTGTCGAAAGGACGAGTTTCGGACGCGGCTTCCGCTACCCAAGGCGAATGCTCGTATAGTGTGCCGAATTTCCCTACGAAACTTTCCCGGTCCAGGTTGTTTACTTCGTCCAGCGAAAACTTCCTCAACATCCTTCTCCCGATCCGGGCCACAAGAAGCGAATGTCTTCCTGTAGCCGCAACCTTTTTGCACAATCGTCGCGGGACACCGACCGGGTATTCGGCCAACGTCCCGCTAAGGGAGAGGCTACTTTAGAACTTTTTGCCGCTGGCTGCTAATCCCGATCCGGGATTCCCCCGACGATCTGCCCCGACAGCTCTCTACTCCCGTCGAGGATGGGCTCGTACTCGTTGATTTTATCTATGGAGAGGCCCATCGCAGCGTTCGTCTCTCGCTCGCACATGATCTCCACGAGCGCCGGCACCCCCTGCTCTTCGCTGGTCTTCACAGCCCAGTCTAGAGCCTCCTGTATGTCCTCGGGCCTCTCGACCCGCCGACCTCGCGCTCCCATCGCCTCCATGATCTTGACGTTGTCTATTCCGTACTCGTTCGCTGGTCCTTCATAGGCGATATCCACCGCGTAGTTCATGTCGTACTTCATCTCACCTTGCCGAATGAGCCCCATGTAAGCGTTGTTTAACATCACCAGCACGTAAGGAACTTTGTACTGGCAGGCAACCGCAATCTCCTCCATAAGGAACTGGAACGAATAGTCGCCAACAACTCCGACCACGGTCTTGTCCGGGCGCCCAAGTTTGGCTCCGATGCACGCCGGTACTTCCCACCCAAGAGGACCAGCCTGACCGCAACAGAGGTAGTGACGCGGCTTGTAGGTCTTCTGGAACTGTCCACCAAAAATCTGGTACAGACCAATAGCCGTGACAAAGATAGTATCGCGGTCGAAGTATTCGTTGATCTCCTGGTAGACCCGTTGCGGTTTTACCGGCACGTTGTCGAAGTCCGTCTTGCGGAGCATCGTGGAGCGTAACTCGTCCACGCGCTCAACCCACTCGTCGGGTTCTCGCTCGTAGGTCATGTCCTTAGCGGCCCGCAGCATCCCTTCGAGAGCGAGCTTCGCGTCCGAGACGACCGCGAGATCCGGCGGGAAAACCCGCCCGATCTGGCCAGGCTCAATGTCTATGTGGACGAACTTCCTGTCTCCCCGATAGGTCTCCAGATCTCCGGTGTGACGATCACCCCAACGGTTGCCGATCCCCACTACGAGGTCGCTTTCGAGGAAGAGCGCGTTGGCAAACCGCTGGCTGGTCTGAAGTCCGACGATGCCCATATACAGCGGATGATCCTCGGGGATGATCCCTTTGCCCATGTA
>JBGTDE010000150.1:0-3292 GCA_041748475.1 Rubrobacteraceae bacterium
ATAGAGATGACGGGCGGTGAGATCGTGCGCGAGCGCGGCACGGTCGTGACGTTCCGACAAAAGTGCGAGGAGTGCGGCTTCGTCTTCGACTGGAACAAGACGACCATCGTCCCGGCCTTCGGCGCCCGCAATGTCCGAGCCTTCACCTGCCCGGAATGCGGAAATCTCCAGAAAGTCGAAGCCCGTCACTCCCGCGAAGATCCACCCGCCTAGAAGTTTTTCTCGCCGGTCTATCCCACCGGATAACCGGAAGACTCGAAACATTGGCCCGCCGCACATAGACGACTTACCCGACAAAGCGTATGGTTTCCTGGTATCTTTCAAAACGGTTAAATCTGGTTCCCCATCCCTGAAGGAACGGTGCCTTGCAGCAACTACAAGACCCTAACTCAGTAGTACAAGCATATTATTCTAGTCTGGAACCTTTCTGGCACCCGGTGATGCCATCCGAGGATCTCGTCTCTGGTCCAACGGGTGTCGAGCTTCTGGGGCGGGCGTTGGTTTTGGCGCGACTGGATGAGGGCGTGGCGGCTTTCGCTGATGTGTGTCGGCATCTCGGGGCGGCGTTGTCCTTGGGTGAGGTTGTGGATGGCTGCAAGTTGCGGTGTCCGTACCACGGGTGGACTTACGATAAGTTCGGGCGTTGTGTGGATATTCCAGCCCGGCGAGGCTCGCCGATTCCACGGGAGGCGCGGGTGCGCTCTTATCCTGTGTGCGAGATGTATGGGCTGGTGTGGGTCTGTCTGGATCAGGCTGCGGAACATGAGGTTCCGGCTCTTCCAGAGTTCGAGGATGCCGAGTTTCACAAGGGGCCATTGAGGACTTATGGGCCGTGGCGGGCTAGTGCGCCACGCATTGTTATGGCCGCGCTCGATGACACCCATTTTCCGTGGGTACATCCAGGGATACTGGGAGATCAAGCGCATCCAGAAGCCCCGGATCATGAAGTTTACCGGAGCGGCGAATATCTAGTTTCGACCTACGACATAATGCAACCGGCCAACGATACGGTGAGCACGAACGGCGGAGCGGGCGCGATGGAGAAAGTGACTTACACGAATTATGTGACTCCGACCAGCATTCGGCTCGTCAAGGAGAGTGCGGCGGGGACTTATGTGATCTGGCAGGTAGCCTCTCCCATCGCGCACGATAGATCCCTCATCTTCTCGCGCATGGCTCGCACGTTTGATCGGGATCCGGACAAAGATCAGGAGTACGAGGATTTGCAGGACACGATACTCGAACAGGATCGCCCGATCGTGGAGAGTCAGCGTCCGTGGTTGCTTCCACCGTTGAGTTCGCGGATGATGCTCTACGTACGACCGGCGGACTTGCCCATAGTAGCGTTTCAAAAATGGCTCGAAGAGCTATCCATACCCCAGGAGGTCTAAATGACGAACACCACCACCCGCCGACAGTTCATAAAAGGAGCGAGCCTGACCGTAGGCGCTCTCGGCGCGAGCGGATTACTCGCCGCGTGCAGCAGCGGTGGTGGCGGAGGCGATGATTCTGGTGGTGGATCCGAGGGTACCGACAAGCTGAAGGCCGCTTGGGTATATATCGGCCCTACGGGAGACGCTGGTTGGACCACGCGCCACGACGAAGGCCGCAAGTTTGTGGAAGAGAAGCTCGGCGACAAGGTCGAGACTACGTTTGTCGAGAGCGTCCCCGAGGGAGCCACAGCCCAGAAGACGTTCGAGGATCTCGCCCGGAAAGGTAACCAACTCATCTTCGGAACTAGCTTCGGATACATGGACCCGATGCTCGCCGCCGCCAAAAAGTACCCCGATACCGTCTACATGCACGCCACCGGCTTCAAGACCGCCAAGAACCTCGGAACCTACGCCGGAGCCGCCGAACAAGCCGCTTATCTGGCCGGTATCGCGGCGGGTAAGGCCGCCGACAACGGCCAGATAGGCTACCTCGCGCCCTTCCCCATCCCGGAGGTTATAAGGGGGCTCAACGCCTTGATGCTCGGCGCCCGCTCCGTAAACCCCGAAGCCACCATGCAGATCGTGTGGACTTCGACGTGGTTCGATCCTGACAAGGAGAAGCAAGCTGCACAGGGGTTGGCGGATTCCGGTGTAGATGTGATCGGAATGCAGCAAGATAGTCCCGCTTCCGGCAAAGTCGCCCAGGATGCGGGCCTTAAATGGACCGGTCACAACGACAACATGGAACGCTTCGCCCCGGAAGCCTGGCTCACCGGCCCCCTCTGGAACTGGGGTCCGTTCTACGCTAAGACCGCCCAGGAGGTCATCGACGGCAAGTGGAAGAACGACCAGTACTACGGCACGATGGCCGATGGGATGGTCAAGCTCGCACCGTTCGGCGAGTCCGTCGAGGAAGACACCCGGAAGCTTATCGACGAGAAGAAGCAAGCTACCATCGACGGTGAGTTCAACGCCTTCGCCGGTCCCGTCAAGGACCAAGACGGGAAAGTCCGCATCCCCAAAGGCAAGGAAGCCTCGCTGGAGGATCTCTTCTCGATGGATTATCTCGTCGAGGGTGTCAAGGGCAAGATTCCGAAAGGCTAAAGCATAGTGCCCCAGGGCATCCCGGAATCCGCAAGAGTCACGCCCGCCGTCGAAGCGCGCGGCGTAACAAAAGCTTTCCCCGGAGTGATCGCCAACGCCGACATCGACCTGACCGTTCAACGTGGCGAAGTCCACGCTATCCTCGGCGAGAATGGCGCGGGCAAGAGCACTCTGGCCTCGATGCTGGCTGGCCTCTACAGACCAGACGACGGCGAGCTAATAGTAGGCGGCGAGACTGCTCACTTCGGGAGCCCTCGCGATGCCCTGGCTCGCGGTGTCGGGATGGTCTACCAGCATTTCCGGCTCGTCGAGCGGTTCACGGTCGCTGAGAACATCATCCTCGGAGACCCGCGACAGCCGATGCTGCTCTCGACCCGCCGCGCCGAAGAGACCGTCTCCGAGTTGGGGAAGAAGTACCGGTTACCCGTCAACCCGCGGTCGCGGGTCGAGGATCTCTCCGTCGGGGAACAGCAGCGGGTGGAGATCGTCAAGATGCTGTACCGGGGCGCGAACGTCCTGATCCTGGACGAACCAACCGCCGTCCTGACCCCCCAGGAATCTGAGAACCTCTTTGAGACCGTCCGAGCGATGGCCGCCGAAGGCAAATCCGTCATCTTCATCAGCCACAAGCTCTCCGAAGTCCTGGCCGTCTCCGACCGCGTCACCGTTATGCGCGATGGACACGTCGTGACCCGCGCCGAAACCGCCGACTCCGACAGCCGCTCCCTGGCCCGTGCGATGGTCGGTCGGGACGT
>JBGTDE010000151.1:0-3174 GCA_041748475.1 Rubrobacteraceae bacterium
CTTACAAGGAGGGGGTCACTGGTTCGAACCCAGTATCGCCCACATACCAGGCTGCTCCATCTGTACCGCGCTCTCGCTTTTAAGATTCCGCAACTGCTATACTCCACTGCCGAATGATCTGATGGTTTCATTGGAGCGGACTGCGACGAAAGGTGTGGGTAAGTGAAGATACTTGTACTCGGTGGAGATGGTTTTTGCGGATGGCCTACGGCCTTACATCTTTCCGCCCAGGGCTACGAGGTTGTCATAGCCGACAACCTTTCCCGGCGTAAGATAGACATCGAGCTTGAGTGCGACTCACTCACCCCGATTCGTCCGATGGGCGAGCGTTTGCGTGTATGGGAGGAGTTGACCGGCAACCGGATCGACTTCCACAACATCAACGTGGCCGAGAACTACCGTCAACTTCTGGATCTAATTACGGAGTGGCAGCCGGACGGAATCATTCATTTCGCCGAACAGCGGGCCGCGCCTTACTCGATGAAGTCGAGCAACCACAAGCGCTACACCGTGGACAACAACCTCAACGCGACGAATAATCTCCTCGCAGCGATATCCGAGAGTGGCCTTGATCCCCACGTCGTGCATCTGGGTACTATGGGTGTATACGGCTACGGGACAGCCGGTATGCAGATCCCCGAGGGATATCTAACGGTCAAGGTGGAGACTGATGAGGGTGAGCTCGTGGATCAAGAGATCCTGTACCCACCAAATCCAGGGAGCATTTACCATCTGACCAAGACTCAGGATCAGCTTCTGTTCGCGTTCTACAACAAAAACGATCAGACAAGGATAACGGACCTGCACCAGGGGATAGTGTGGGGTACTCAAACCGCAGAAACCAGACTCGACGAGCGTCTCATAAACCGCTTCGACTACGACGGAGACTATGGAACCGTCCTGAACCGCTTCCTGATGCAGGCTGCTATCGGCTACCCGCTCACCGTACACGGCACCGGCGGACAGACTCGCGCCTTCATTCACATACAGGACACGGTGCGCTGCATCCAACTCGCCCTGGAGAACCCGCCCGAGATTGGAGACCGCGTAAACGTCTTCAACCAGATGACCGAGACCCATCGGGTTCGAGATCTCGCCAAGCTTATCGCCGAGCGCACCGGGGCCGAGATCGACAACGTCAAAAATCCCCGCGCCGAAGCAGCGGAGAACGAACTGCACGTCCGCAACGACCGCTTCCTGGAGCTTGGCCTGGATCCCACAACCCTCAGCCAAGGCCTACTAGAAGAAGTTACCGAGATAGCCGGTAAGTACGCGCACCGCTGCGACACAACAAAGATACCGTGCACCTCGGTGTGGCGGCCAGAGAAGGAAATGTCTCACCCGACACCAAAGGCGTAAAGCTCGTACGTCCTGCTACACCGCTGAATCGCGTCATTTAGCACAGCGTAAAAACGACCCTGTAGCGCGTCGCCATCGAGTTCGACGCGCTACTGGCGAATACAGATTGCGGTTAGCTCTCAGACCACCACAGCCACGCTTGCGGTCCCAACTGCACCTCAGAACATCCTCAAAGAAGCGAAACTACGGAAATTGCACGATAATGTCATCATGAATCATATCTTTGAAGAAGCAACCTTTGTGGAAACCTCACACGAGAGCATCCTGGCGTATTGCGCAAGATTGACGATTTGACACCGCAAGCCGATGTCCTATCCTTGCTCGAAGACGCTTTTGGGCTGATCGAGGGAAAGCGGATCTTAGATGTCGGCTGCGGCAACGGTGGCCTTGTCCGATCTTTGGTGAAGCGAGGGGCCGAGGTAGTTGGGATCGACCCCACCGCCGAAACGTTGAGGCTAGCGCGGGAAGCGGTTGCCGATGCAACTTTCGTGCAAGCCGCCGCAGAGGCGCTGCCGTTCGCGGACGATTCGTTCGACGGTGCCGTTCTCCTCAACTCTCTGCATCATGTCCCTGCGTCCGACATGAATATAGCTTTGCGGGAAGTTGCGAGGGTTGTGGAACCTAGGGGACCTTTAGTTGTTGTCGAGCCGCTGCCTGAGGGAACGCTATTCTACGTGCTCAGGCTGGTGGAGGACGAGACAGCCATTCGTCATGCCGCCCAGGAAGCTATCGACAGGGCCATCGAAAGCGGACTGCTGGAGCAAACCAGTGTTGTGGAGTATGTTCGTCATGAGCATTACTCGGGATTGGAAGAATTTCTGGATCATATAGTGGCTGTGGATCCCGCACGAGCGGCGACTGTGGAGGAGCGGCGTTCCGCGGTCGAAGAGGCTTTCTCGACTCATGGACGCAAGTCGGAGGACGGGAGTTACGTCTTGGATCAACCGATGCTCGCTCGCATTCTGAGAGCGAAAGCTCGGCCCGACGGTAGCTCTGGATAACTCTCCTCTACGGGTTTCTACGCCGCCAACGCTCGCGGCCTTCGCGGTAGAGGTCTCCACCGTTCAGATCGTTCACGACTACTACGGGAAAATCCTCGACGACGAGCCGCCGTATGGCCTCGGCTCCGAGGTCTTCGTAGGCGACAACCTCCGCTTCTTTTACGCAACGCGCCAACAATGCCGCCGTGCCTTCCACCGCCCCGAAGTAGACGCAGCCATGCTCGATCATAGCGTTCCGTACCTGCTCCGAGCGCAGACCCTTGCCGACCATGCCGCGTAGTCCGCGCTCGATCAGGAATGGCGAATACGGGTCCATCCGCGACGCGGTTGTCGGACCCGCCGGGCCGAGTACCTGTCCAGGTTTGGCGGGCGCAGGACCAGTGAAGTACACGACCTGCCCTTCAGGGTCGAAAGGTAGGTCTTCGTTGTTGTGAATCGCCTCGACCATACGAGCGTGAGCCGCGTCGCGGGCGGTATACAAAATTCCGGAGAGTCGAACGACATCGCCGGTCTTCAAGGACTCGATGTCTTTGTGAGCGAGTGGTGCGCTCAGGTGTATGGCCTCCGCGCTCATAGCTCCACCGATCGCGTCCGGTGCGAGTGGCAGTCCAGATTGACGGCCACGGGGAAGGCGGCGATGTGAGTGGGATGACTTTCGATGTGGACCGCCAGTGCCGTCTGGGTGCCTCCGTACCCCGCCGGGCCGATGCCCGTCGCGTTGATCTCCTCCAGCAACTCCCGCTCCAACTCCGCGAGCTTCGCGTCTGGGTTTGGCTCTCCGGACGTGCGAGTCAGAGCCTTCTTCGCCAGTTGC
>JBGTDE010000152.1:0-2880 GCA_041748475.1 Rubrobacteraceae bacterium
GCCCGGATCATCGACGTGGACGCCAAGCGTCGCCGCCTCTCGCTCTCGCTCAAGCCCAAGAAGGACGAGAGTGAAGAGAAGGCCGAGCGTGAGGAACAGCAACAGCGCCCGCGCCCGGAGCGTTCCGAGCGACCACGCCGCGAAGAGCGTCCCGCCCGCGAAGCATCGAGCGGCAGTGGACTGCGGAGCGGGGCTTTCGACAGCCTCTCGGATCTGGACCTCGGCGGGGAACCCGAAGAGGAACAGGATAAGGAGTAATACCCGAAACTCCTACTAGCAAAGTCTCAGAGGGGCCGGTGACCGTAGGGGTTACCGGCCCTTTCGCGTCCGGTAAAAGCACCTTCGTCAAGCTGCTTGCCGAGCTAGGCGCGGAGACAGCCTCGTCCGACGGCATCGTCCACGAACTTCTATCCTCCGACGAACGTGCGATAGAGCGCGTGACCGAGCGTTTCGGCGAGGATATCCGAGGGGAGTCTGGTATAGACCGGGCAGCTCTTGCGCGTGAAGTTTTCGGAGATGTCCAAGCCCTCAAAGACCTCGAAGAGATTCTTCATCCGCTAGTTCTTGAGGCGACGGACAGGCGAATAGCGACGACCGACGCGGAGGTTTTTGTGGCGGAGATTCCGTTGTTGTTCGAGGTGGGGCGTGGGGTGGATTTCGACTATACCGTGGCGGTTGTCACACCAGAGGATCGGCGGCGGGAATGGTCCGATGAGCGGGGTGTGGATGAGGCCCGGCGGCGTTCGACAGAGGATCGGCAATTTTCTTCCGAGGAGAAGGCCCGGCGGGCGGATATCGTGGTACAAAACGATGGAGACTTGGCCCGGTTCAGAGAGCGGGCGGTGGAAGTCTGGGCGTTCATCTCGCGTTAGAGGAGCAATGACGGCAGTACACGGTAGCCAAAAGAGAAGCAGGTACGGAAGATCCCGCGCCCGGCGTAGGATCTTGGTGGTCTTGCTTCTTGTTCTCACATTGGTTACGGCGATTGTGGCAGCGGTAGTTCCACTAATTTCTCGGGCTCCGGATGCCGTCAGGCGAGCGACGCATCCGCTCGAATACCAAGCGGAGATTCGGGCCGCCGGTGAAGAGTTTGGCGTGGAGCCGACGCTTATAGCCGGGGTTGTCTACACCGAGAGCCGCTTCGGACAGGACTCCGAGTCCGTGAAGGGTGCTTACGGTCTAATGCAGATACTCCCGAGCACGGCGGACTTCATCTCTGAGCGCAGTGGGATAGAGGGGGACTATCGGGATCCCGCAGTCAACGTGCGGATGGGGGCGTGGTATTTGGATTATCTGGATGGTCGGTATCTTGGGGATGAGAGGTTGATGCTCGCGGCGTATAATTCGGGGGAAGGTCGTGTGGACGGATGGCTCCAGGACGAATCGTTCGACGTGCGCCGGGACATCCCGTTCAAGGAGACCCATCAGTACGTTGGAAACGTTCTGGAGGCCCAGCAAGAGTACGAAGAACTATATGGGAGGGATCTAGATCGAAGTTCGTAATACATTCAGCGTAAATAGCGAGTATGAGCCGACCGGAGACCAACCTCAAGCCATACAGCAACTCGTCGCCGGTCTGGATTCCGGCACGAAAGCCCAGACGCTTCTCGGTGTAACAGGCAGCGGTAAGACCTACTCGATGGCAAAGACCATCGAGCAGATCGGCCGTCCTTCGCTGATCATCGCCCACAACAAGACGCTCGCCGCGCAGCTCGCCAGCGAGTTCGCCGAGTTCTTTCCAAACAACGCCGTCGAATATTTCGTCTCTTACTACGACTACTATCAGCCGGAGGCTTACGTGCCAAGGACGGACACGTTTATCGAGAAAGATGCCCAGATCAACGAGGACATAGATCGCCTCCGGCACTCAGCCACGAGCGCGTTATTCACGCGCCGGGATGTCATTGTGGTGGCGTCCGTATCCGCGATATACGGCCTGGGTAGCCCGGAGGAGTACCGCTCGAAGATGGTGTTGCTCGAAAAGGGCAACTTCTACGACCTCGACGAAATCTTGAGGGACTTCGTCAAGATCCAGTACACGAGAAACGACTTTCAGCTTGCTCGCGGAACGTTTCGGGTGCGGGGTGATGTGCTGGAGGTGCATCCGGCTTATCAGGATTCAATCTACCGGGTCTCGTTCTTTGGCGATGAAGTGGAGAGCATGGTCGAGGCTGACCCGCTGACAGGTGAAGTCTTGCGCGAGCTGGACTACCTAACGGTCTATCCGGCCACACACTTTGTAACGGGCGACGACCGCATGAAGATCGCTGTGGGGAATATCGAGGCGGAGATGGAGGCTCGTGTCGAAGAACTAAACGCCGAGGGTAAGGTGCTCGAAGCGTATCGTATCCGGCAACGCACCCAGTACGATCTTGAGATGATGCGCGAACTTGGTTTCTGCTCCGGTATCGAGAACTACTCGCGTCACATGGATGGTCGCCCGCCAGGCTCCACGCCTTACACACTGTTGGATTATTTCCCCGACGATTTCGTGACTTTCGTGGATGAATCGCACATTACACTGCCTCAGGTCCGGGGTATGTACAAGGGCGACCGTTCTCGAAAGACGACGCTCGTAGACTTCGGGTTCCGCTTGCCGAGTGCTCTGGATAATAGACCGCTGATGTGGGAGGAGTTTCTGCTCAAGACGGATCAAATGGTCTTCGTTTCGGCGACGCCGGGGCCATACGAACTGGAGAACTCGGGTCAGATAGTAGAGCAAATCATACGCCCGACGGGCCTCATTGACCCGGAGGTCGAGGTGCGCCCGACGAAGAACCAGATCGACGACCTGCTGAACGAGGTCGCCAAGCGTGTCGAGCACGGCGAGCGTGTTCTCATCACCACTCTCACAATAAAGATGTCCGAGGACCTGACGGA
>JBGTDE010000153.1:0-3588 GCA_041748475.1 Rubrobacteraceae bacterium
CGCGCTCTTTCCGGGGATCGGAGCTAATATTCGGACCTCAGTAGCGGCCAGGGCGTAGGCGATGTCCTGCTGGAGATTACGGACCTTGCCGACCTTTACGCCGGAACCCAGGCGAAGCTCGTAGCGCGTTACGCGAGGCCCAGTCACAGCCCTCACAACTGTAGCTTCCACGCCGAGATCCCCAAGCGCCTCGGTCAATCGTTGGCTCGTTCCTTCCGCATCGTGCTCCGGGCTCCCAACACCGAGCCCCAGGAGCGATAGCGGAGGCGGCTGATAATCCGCGCTCGTGCTGTCAGGACGAAGGTTTATCCCCCCAGATTCCTTCTTCTTCGGCACCACGATATCATCCGGTTTCTCGGCGAAGCTCGTATCCTCGAAGTCCGGGGTGCCGATAGGCGAAGTATCGTCAATGTCTCGCAGTTCAGGGTGGAGATCCCGCACCCCATTGTATTTCTCACCATCGATGTCCGGCGTTATGACGCGTATCGAAGATCGACGCGCCGGAGCTGCTTTGGTTTCAAGCTTTCGACTCTTCTCCTCGGTCTTGGTCTCTTGTAGTTTCCGTTCCTGACGTCCAGCGCGAAAGCCGGTCCAGCCGGTCGAAATCTTCTCCGCGATGGATTTGGCACCTTCAACAGCCGCCGAAGAAGTCATACCAGTAACCAACGAGATCCCGAGGACGTAGAGCACGAAGAGAGCGATTGCCGCACCCACCGCGCCACCGGCGACGGAGACAGCAGTATAGATGCCGCTTCCAACGAGGCCGCCGGAATCTGAGTAGAGCGAGGCTTCGAAGCGTCCGTTGGCGGGCAGCGACGATGCGAGCGTCGTGGCGACGGCCAGAACAAGAAGTCCTGTCCCGATTGCGAGCGAAGCCGTCAGTCGATTAATTAGGATCAAGAAACCCGCAATCACCGCGACAGGTGCAAGAAACATGCCGACCGCCCCGAACACGCTCTGGGCGGCAAACTGGCCCAATTCACCCAGGAAGGCCCCACCGTCGATCAGAAACGCCGCAGTGAAGAACAGACCCAAAACTATTAGAGTGACACCTAGAACTTCCCTACGAAAAGCGCTCTTAGCTATATTCTTCAGCCACTCTCCAGTCCCAGCTCCGGAGGGCTTACGGCCTTTGGTCGTTTTCCGCTTGGCCGCCGGCTTCTTGGCAGAACTGGACTTGGTGACTTTTTTAACGGGTTTCTTCCGGGTTCTATCGCTGGTAGTCATGGACCCTATTCTAGCGCATGACGCTCTAGTACAGCGTCATGCACAGCATATGGTGGCCTACCTAGACCTAAACCTCAACTATTAGCGGAAGTATGATCGGACGCTTGCGAGTCTTCTTAGAGAGGAACCCTGAGAGATCCTTGCGGATTGCGCTCTTCAGCTCTCCCCAGTCGGTGAGGCGCTGCTTGGCGGTGCGTTCCAGGGTCTTCGCTACCACCTCGACGGAATCGTCCACGAGACCGTTTGTACCCGCGCTGGCGAAGCCGCGCGAGATCACATCCGGCGGGCCGAGCAGTTGTCCGGTCTGACCGTTGATGCGGGCCACGACGATAAACATGCCATCTTCAGCGAGTTGCTGGCGCTCCCGGATCACGCTCTCAGAGTCGTCGGCTAGACCGCCACCATCAACGAGGAACATTCCGCTCTCTACGGGCTTCATCTTCTTTGCGTTGCCGTTGTTGAACTCTACGCCGAGGCCGTTGTCCAGTAGGAAGATGTTCTCCTCCGGAATACCCATCGACATAGCAGTCTTCTGGTGGTGCTTGAGCATCCGAAATTCGCCGTGAACCGGTACGAGGTAGCGCGGCTTCAGCAGAGAAAGTACGATCTTCTGCTCTTCCTGGGCACCGTGGCCGGAGACGTGGACTTGTTCCAGAGGGCTGTAGCGGACGTCCGCGCCCTTCTTCATCAGACCATTGATAGTGCGCGATACACCACGCTCGTTGCCAGGGATCGGGTGGGCGGCGATCACGACGGTGTCCTCTTCCCCGACTTCGATCGTGCGGTGAGTGCCGTTGGCGATGCGAGAGAGCGCTGCCAATGGTTCGCCCTGAGAGCCGGTCGTAAGCACCACGATGTCCGAGTCCGGGATCTTGTTCACGTCGCGCTGGTTGACGTACATCGCCTGGGGCAGGTCGAGGTAGCCCAGTTCGCGGGCGATGTCCACGTTCCGGATCATGGACCGCCCCGTCACCCCGACGAGCCGTCCGTGGCGCTTGGCCGCCTCGACGACCTGCTGTACGCGGTGGATGTGCGAGGCGAACGAAGCCACGATAATCCTACCAGTAGCCTCTTCGAAGACATCGTTGAGCGTATCCATGACAGTCTTCTCGGACGGCACGAAGCCAGGACGCTCGGAGTTGGTCGAGTCCCCGAAATACGCGAGAACACCCTCGTTACCCAGGGCAGCCATGCGAGCCAAGTCCATCGTATCGCCCTCGGGAGGGGTCAGATCGATCTTGTAGTCCCCGGAGAAGACGATCAAGCCAGCCTTCGTGCGGCTGGCTACAGCGACCGCGTCGGGACTCGAGTGGTTCACGTTGATGAACTCAAGGCCGAATCCACCGAGGTTCGGGGTGTCTCCGGCTTTGATCTCCCGGAGATCGCCCTTCTTTATGCCAAACTCGCCGAGCTTGCTCCGCAAGAGTCCCAGGGTGAGCTTAGTGGCGTAAACCGGGACGTTGAACTCGCGCAAAAGGTACGGCACCGCGCCTACGTGGTCTTCGTGGCCGTGGGTCAGTACGATCCCCTTTAGCTCGCTGGCATTCTCGCGCAGGTAAGTGAAGTCGGGTAGAACGAGGTCGATGCCGGGCATCTCCTCATCCGGAAAAGCCATGCCTGCATCGATTAGGATGATCCCGGTGTCCTGGCGCACAGCGGTCATGTTCTTGCCTATCTCCCCAAGCCCGCCCAGGGGTATGACTTGCAGTGTTTTGTTATCCAATAGAGTGATTTCCTCCTCGAAGGCCAAGACCTACGGGTAACCGGCGCCAGGGCGATTGCACACCCCGCGACCAGCGAACGAAAGTCCGAGCCTAATTCAGGTATCTCCCGAGGTCAAGCTCTTTCGGGCCGACAGCTGAGAGGTACATTTGGTTTGCGTTCAGATGTTTTTGGGCGAGGCGCGTGATGTCATCTGCGGTCACGGCCTCGATACGGGCAGAGATCTCATCCGGCGTCAGCAAGTCCGAGCCGTTGATGACACTCGTCCCAATGCGCGTCATGCGCGCTCCAGTGCTCTCCATCGCCAGTAGCGTGGAGCTTTTTAGTTGCTGCTTGGTACGATACAACTCTTCATCGTCCACAGGCTCACTCTGAATGCGAGCGAGCTGATCTACGATGACTTTAGTAGCTTCTTCGACGTTGCCGGTAGTCGAACCGACATAAGTTTTTATCGCGCCAGCGTCCGAGTAACCCTGATGATACGAGTAGACGGCGTAAGCCAGGCCACGCTTCTCGCGCACCTCCTGGAACAACCGGCTGCTCATTCCACCGCCCAGCACGTTATTGAGCGCGGCCATCGCGAAGCGATCCTCGCTGCTCGCTGGAATTCCCAGAGAGCCCATAGCGACGTGATACTGC
>JBGTDE010000154.1:0-2774 GCA_041748475.1 Rubrobacteraceae bacterium
TCACGGGGCGGTACACCTCGCTCCAACAGAGCGTGAGCGCGAGCTACGAGCGCGAACTGGCGACGTACCATAAAGGTCAGACGCAGCGGCGGTTCTCCCGTGGCGACTAGATCTTCTAGCAGCTTGATCGCCTTGCCCCGATCTCCACTGGCTAAAGCATCGACGAAAGCGAAGATGTTCGACTGCACATCCGGCGGACACAGAGCCTCGACGTCTTCGACGGTCGCTGCCTCGTCCCCCACGTACAACGCAAGCTTCTCGACTTCACGAGCGACGCGAGTCTTGTCTCCCGAGCATCGCTCAATGAGGTTCGTGGCTACGTCGTCCGGCACTTCCGCACCGAGTTTTTTGGCGTAGTTGGCGGCCCATCGGACGAGAGCCCGGCCTGTGGGTTGGGTGAATTCGTGAACTTCGCCGTTTTCTTTGATCGCCGCCAGAAGTTTCTCACGGGCTCCGAGTTTCTTGCCCACCAGGATCAGGTCGGTCTCCGGCGAGGGGTTCTGTAGATACTCCGTGATACGCGCCTTCTGAGCCGCGTTCCAGGCGTCGAGATCACGCAAAATCACGAACGCACCTCCCCCAAACAACGAATAGGAATTGCAAGCCGAGACCACAGACTCCGGACTCGTCACCGAAGCTTCGAACGTCTCAGCCGTCCGCTCCGCCCGCAGCTTCTCCACACCACGAGCCTTGCGCTCCTCGTCATCGCCCAGTAGCAGGTAGACCGTCATGGCGGTTATTCTACATTCAAGAGAACGAGACGAGTGTGAGCCAGGCGGCGGTCCAGATCAGCAGGACACCCGCCCAAAGCGGCCAGCGCTCTTCGGGGAATAGATTGCGGGAGAGGATGGCGGGTAGGCATCCGGCGTAGAACAGCGCGATGAGCAGTGGTGTGACGTTTGGGGTTCTTACGGTGGCGAAGGGTATCGCGGATGCGGCGAGGGCTAGCCATTCGAGGATCGTTACGAGGAAGCCGTTTACCGCGTTAAGCGGATAGGCGAGAAACGCGGCTACGTTGCCGAAAATCGAGGCGAGAAGTCCGAGGGTCAGTATGGGGCCGGATAGTGGGACGGCTACGAGGTTTGTCAGGACACCGATAATGGAAACTTCGTCAAAGCTCGCAGCGATAATTGGCGCGGTCGATATCTGAGCCGCCAATGAGACTGCCAATAGGTTAGACAGCGTTTCGGGGGGTTTTATGAATGGGCGAAACACGGTTGCTTTTAGCAACGATAGCAGGGGTTTACGGAGCATCAGAATGCCGAAGACGGCTGCGACGGAGAGTTGGAATCCGGTGCTATAGACGAGTTGGGGGTTGTAGGCCAGGACTGCGGCTAGCATCGTGGTCATAAAGTGTAACGGCGAGATCTGGCGTCCGAGCAAAGCCGCTGCAAGGACGAAAGTTGCGACGACACCGGCTCGAATCGCAGAGGGTGGCGCACCAGCTACTAAGATGTAGGTCCAGATGAGAACTCCCGTGATCGGAACCCGGAATGTCATTGGAACCACGAACGCTCGAAGGGCGAAGTAGATCATGGCCGCCAAAATAGCGACGTGCTGACCAGATATAGCTAGAACGTGGGTTATACCGCTGCGACGAAAAGCCTGATCCAACTCCTCAGGTATGAGCGAGCGATCCCCAAGCACCATCCCCCGCACCACGGAAGCCTCCTTCGGACGCAGCCCAAACCCCAGAGCAGCGTCCGTGCGCCGATGCACGACTCCAACAAACCCCGGCTCTTCGCTCAAAGGACGCACATAAAACGCTTCCACGACGGCGGAAATCCGCTTTGTAGACAAGTAGCGACCGTAGTCGAACCCGTCCTCGGAGGGAGCGGGTTGACCCAACTCACCGGCCACGCTCACCCGGTCGCCCACTCCCACACCAGCAAGATCTACGGCGAAAAGCTCCACGCCACCGCCCCGCAACACTTCCCGGTCCTCGAAAGACAAGCTCTCTACTCGGAGATCCGCCCTGTACCCGAATCCAGTCTGTACCGGCGGAGAGACGACCTTGCCCTCAATCTCCACCTCGCCGGGTTCGAGAGCCGACATATCCGCGAGCGGGTCTGGAGTAGCGGCGTGCAGGTATGCTATCCCCGCTCCAGCCGCCACGAACAGCGGCAGCAAAACCGCCATCACCCGCCAGTTGTCGGGGACGAGATCCTTGGACAACAACGCCCCGACCGAGAGTATGACCCCCGAGGCCAACAACGCGACCGCCAGAGGAGGAACTACCGTAGCGAGCGTGATCGCGAGGGCTATGGTGATCGCCCACGGGTCGAGGCGAGTAGGCGGACGAAGGTCGAGCTTCAGTTGCGGGGCTGCCCGAGTCTCAGAACGTTGCAAAAGGTTTTATTTCTTCGAGAGTTACCGGGCCGATCCCCGGCACATCCTCCAAATCGTCGAGCGTTCCGAAAGACCCGTTGGCCTGACGATGCTCGATTATAGCCTCGGCGGTCGATGGCCCAACCTGCGGCAACTCCTGGAGACGTTCGGCATCGGCGGTGTTTATGTCGATCAGTAACGGTTGCTCGGCTACGGCTTCGACTTCGTCCAGAGATGCGCTATAGACGACTTTCGGTGCGCTCTCGGAGAAACGAGCATTGTACAGGGCGCCTCCCGCGAGCGCGACGACTATCAGGGAGCAGACGATGAACCGGTAACGGTGATGCATGAAGAACTCTCCGAGAGAGCCTCGGGGGTCATGGTCCCGCTTTCGGGATGTAGTCTGGAATCCGTGGTCCGCCACCGTTTCCCCCGATGGTTTGCTG
>JBGTDE010000155.1:0-4938 GCA_041748475.1 Rubrobacteraceae bacterium
CTCTTCGCCATCGAGAACGATGCTTCCGGGCAGGCCCGAGATCTCATCCTGTCGTATGCGCGAGGCATTGGCAGTGGTCGGGCCGGTATCATCGAGACGACCTTCGCCGAGGAGACGGAGACGGACCTCTTCGGGGAGCAAGCGGTGCTTTGTGGCGGACTCTCCGCTCTACTGACGGCTGGTTTCGAGACATTGGTCGAGGCTGGTTATCAGCCGGAACTTGCTTACTACGAGTGCGTGAATGAGCTAAAGCTGATCGTGGACCTCATCTACGAGGGTGGATTGGCCCAGATGCGCTACTCGATCTCCAACACCGCTGAGTACGGTGACTACACCGCCGGGCCGAGACTCATCGACGACGGAGTAAAAGACCGGATGCGCGAGATCCTCGCCGACATCCAGAGCGGAAAATTCGCCCGCGAGTGGGTGCTCGAAAACCAGGCTGGAGCCGCGAGCTTCCTCGCGATGCGCCGTCGGGAGGCCGAAGGTCACGTATCCAAAGTCGGAGAGCAATTGCGCGATATCGCGGCGGAAGGCGCGGAGGAGGCCACCACTTCGGGAGGTGCACGATGAGCAGCAAAGCATTCACGGCATCAGACGAAGATTGGGCCTACCACGGCGGTGAAATCGTCAAGATGGGTGACATACGCCTCTCCCCCGCCACCCACGCCCTCAACTACGGCACGGGCGTCTTCGAGGGTATTCGCGGATACTGGAACGAAGAGCGCGGCACGCTACAGGTCCTAAAGCTACGCGAACACTTCGAGCGATTCGAGAAGAGCTGCCGGATGCTCCGCATCGAACTACCAGCTTCGATAGACGAACTCTGCGACATCACACTGGAGATACTGAAGCGCAACGCTCCGAGAGAAGATACCTACATTCGACCACTCGCCTACAAGTCCGTCACAGCCGTCGGAGTAAACCTAAAGGGAGATTCACAGCTCTCTATCTTCACGGTCCCGATGGCCGATTACGTTGAGCTAACGGGCCTGAAGGTCTGTGTCTCGTCGTGGCGACGGACGCCGGATACTTCCATTCCGGCACGGGGCAAGTTGACGGGTTCGTACATCAATACAGCTCTCGCGGTGGATGAGGCGCATCGGGCGGGGTACGACGACGCGATCTTTCTAACGCAAGACGGCCACGTCTCAGAGGCTAGTGCGGCCAACATCTTTATCGTGCGGAAGGGCGCGCTCATCACACCTCCCGTAACAGCGGACATTCTCGAAGGCATCACCCGCGACGCGGTGATGGAGCTTGCGGACCGGGAGATGGAGATACCATTCACCGAGCGGGATATTGACCGCACGGAGTTGTACGCGGCGGATGAAGTATTCCTCAGTGGAACGGGATTCCAGATCGCTCCGGTCGTCGAAGTAGACGGACGCCCCGTCGGAACCGGCAACATCGGGCCCGTCGCCGAACGTCTGCAAGAGTTGTACTTCAAAGCCGCTCGCGGTGAGTGGGACGAGTACGCCGACTGGACGGTCGCCGTGGAGATCGCCGAAGAAGCGCGACACTAGGAGCGGTCAGTTCCAAGAAGTTTTCGCTTCCAGCCTGATATTCGCAGGCTGACTCCCAACCTGCAGTCCCCGATCACCACGAAACCGGATATACCATCCCACGTCTACTCGCTCTAAAAGAGCGTTACCGCAGCGGTAGCGCGTTCTCATTGAGCGCGAGGTGGAGGCCGTTCTATGGATGACGAAACAACCTGTCGCAACGGGTTCCGATCTCCCCAAAATATATTCCCAATGAGCGGTGGGAGTAGCCCGATCACGGCGTATAACTATACGGATGTCCGAAACCCCGCTGAGTGATGACCGGAGAGAACATGACGGAACCCGAACCGAAAGCCCAACATGGTCGGCGCCAGATGGACCGGCGGTGGCTGGCCCTGCTTCTGGTGTGCGGGGCGCAGCTCATGATCGTTCTAGATGGCACGATAGTAAATGTCGCGCTGCCTACCATACAAGGCTCTTTGGGCTTCTCGGAGACGGGGCTCTCGTGGGTTGTGAACGCTTATCTGCTAACCTTCGGCGGCTTCCTGCTACTTGGCGGCCGGGCTGGAGATATCTTCGGGCGGCGACGGGTGTTCGCCTTCGGGCTCGTGCTGTTCACCGTCGCTTCGCTCTTGTGCGGGCTCGCTGGATCTCAGGTGATGCTCGTAGCGGCGCGGGCGCTACAGGGTATCGGCGGCGCGATCATCGCCCCCGCCGCACTCTCCATCATTATCACGACTTTCAAAGACCCGGCTGATAGGGCGCGGGCCATGGGTATCTGGGCGTTTGTAGTTTCCGGCGGAGCCTCCATCGGAGTCTTGCTAGGCGGAGTCCTCACACAGACCATGGGGTGGCCCTGGATCTTCTTCGTCAATCTCCCCGTCGGTATTGTCGCCCTCGCTCTAAGCCGTACACTCCTGGAACCGGATCCAACGCCGGATAAACGCGATGGTTTCGACCTGCCCGGCGCATTCCTCGTCACCACCTCTCTCGTGGTACTCGTCTACACCGTCGTCGGGGTCGGGCAGAACCCGCCCGCCCTCAGCGCACTCCTGCTCTTCGTAACAGCGGGGCTGATGGTGGCCTTCGCGACCGTTGAACGCCGTACGACCGCGCCGCTCGTGCCACCGGGAATCTTCGCCCGCTCGCGCAACCTCACCGTCAGCAATGTCGTAATGGCGCTCTCTGTCGTTGGGATGGTCGGGTGGTTTTTCTTCTCCGCTCTGTACTTCCAGAGGGTTCTCGGCTACGACTCCCTCGCCACGGGGCTCGCCTACTTGCCAGCCACCATCGCACTCGGGGTGATCTCCCAGGGACCAGCAGCCTGGGCCGTGAACCGCTTCGGTATCAAGCCAACGATCGTCGGGGGACTCAGTCTGATGGCTCTGGGACTCCTGATCTTCGCCCGGACACCCGCCGATGGGAGCTTCCTAGTGGACGTATTGCCAGGAATGCTCTTCCTCGGAGTGGGAGCGGCGTTCGGGTTCATGGCCGTGATCCTGGCCTCCACTTCAGGCGTCCCCGATAACGAAGCGGGACTTGCCTCGGGCCTCGTGAATACGTCCCAGCAGATGGGCGGGGCTCTGGGCCTCGCGTCGCTCGCAGCCGTCGCGGCGGTCTACACGGCTAACCTCGCCAGTCCCAAGACCGCCACCGCCCTCAACGCCGGTTACCACGCCGCCTTCCTAATGGGCGCGGGCTGCGTCATCCTCGGTGCCTTTCTCGCCGCCACCCTTCTCCGCCTCCCCAAGGATACCGGCTAGGAATAGCTCAACCCACAACCCAGAGGGGACAGGAGAACTATCCTGCGTCGCCTTTGATGCCGAGAAATTGAATGCCGAGGCGTTATCGAACTGATGGATGGATTAGTGGACAACTTGATGTATGTTTTTGGCGCAAAGACTCAAACTCTGACGAGGAGCCCGAGAACATGAGTACAAACGCGCGAGGTACTTTCGACATTAACGGTTGGGAAGAGTCACCTTACGATGAACAAGACGGGACAAAGCTGACTCGTGCACACGTAACCAAGACCTTTAGTGGTGAAATCGAGGGAACGAGCACGGCAGAATTGCTAATGGTTTACGGTGCCGTACAAGGCTCGGCTGCCTACGCGGGATTCGAGCGCATAACCGCCAGCGTTAATGACCGTTCGGGGAGTTTCGTGCTGCATCACACCGCAACCTCAGACGCATCGCACGGTCCACCGACGGCTACGTGGAGCGTTGTCCCGGATTCCGGTACGGGCGAGTTGAAGGGACTACGGGGCAAGGCGGATATATCGCGAGACTCGGATGGCGGGCACGCCTTCACGCTCAATTACGACTTCGAGTAGCATAAAGGACGAGAGCAGATACGGTGTCGAGTGACGCACTAACGATCCGCGAACTCAACCGGGCGACACTCGCCCGCCAGATGCTGTTACGTCGCAGCGATTCGTCTGTTCTCGGTACTATCGAGCATCTTGTCGGAATGCAGGCTCAAGCTCCGAATCCGCCCTACGTTGGGCTGTGGACGCGGTTGGAGGACTTCCAGCCCGAAGAGCTTTCCCACCTGATCCTGGACCGTCGAGCGGTACGGATCGCACTGATGCGAAATACTGTCCACCTGGTCTCCGCTAACGACTGTCTGGCACTCCGTCCGCTGGTACAGCCGATCCTAGATCGTGGCCTGTACTCCACCCGCGCCAATCGTGCGGCCCTTGAAGGCTTAGATGTCGAAGCTCTCGCCGCTGCTGGCAGAGAACTCGTAGAGGAACAGCCCCACACCGCCAGAGACCTTGGCGATCTACTGCTGGAACGGTGGCCTGATCGCGATCCAGCCGTTCTTGCCCGTGCTATCCGCCACTTGCTGCCGCTGGTGCAAGTGCCGCCTCGTGGCATCTGGGGTGAGAGCGGACAGGCCACCCACACTACGGCGGAAAGCTGGCTAGGACGTGTCTTGGGTTCGGAGCCCTCTCTGGAAGCGATGATCCTACGCTACCTTGGGGCGTTCGGTCCCGCGAGCGTCAAGGACGTACAGACTTGGTCGGGACTAACCAGGCTCCGAGAAGTGGTAGAGCGGCTACGACCACGCCTGATCTCGTTACGCGACGAATCCGGCAAAGAAATATTCGACCTGCCAGATGCTCCGCGGCCAAGCCCGGACACACTAGCTCCACCACGATTCCTGCCGGAGTTCGATAACTTGATCCTCTCGCACGCCGACCGCACCCGCGTGATCCCCGGCGACTACCGTAAGGCTCTCTCCTCAAAGAACGGAATGGTCCCAGCGACGATCCTCGTGGACGGCTTCGTGCGAGGGACGTGGAGGATCGAGAAGGGCCGAGGCGCCGCGACGCTCGTGATCCGACCATTCGAAAGCCTATCCAAACAGGACCGAGATTCTTTATCCATAGAAGGTGAGCAACTCGTCAGCTTCGTCGAGGGCGGCG
>JBGTDE010000156.1:0-1916 GCA_041748475.1 Rubrobacteraceae bacterium
TGAAAATCGTGGCGGGACAGGTCATTGCCGGGGTCGTCGAGCTTGTTGACGGCCAAAACAACCCGACCACGTACCCGCCGTAACTCACGCGCTACCGCGGCATCAACCTCGGTCGGCCCCAAGCGAGAATCAACGAGGTGCAGTATTACATCAGCGTCTTCGACTGCGACTTTCGCCTGCAAAGTTACCGAGGCGGCCAGACCGCCACGAGCCGTTGGCTCCATGCCTCCTGTATCGACCAGCAGGAACTCCCGCCCAGCCCACTCGGCCCGGTTGTACGAACGGTCGCGGGTGGTCCCAGCAGTCTCGGACACAACCGCCTGCCGTCGCCCGAGAACTCTATTGAGGAACGTGCTTTTTCCGACGTTCGGCGCTCCGACGATGGCTACGACCGGTAGATTGCTCATCCTTCCACCGACGGCCCTTGCTGAGGAAGCTTGTATATGACTCGAAGCACCTCATCCGCAGCGGAACGATACGCTTTTCCACCTCTCAGGGTGTTGTCCAGGTTAAATGGAGGGCCAATATGTATTATGAGTCTCTCACCTTTCAAGCGGGCAGGGATGGAGGGAACTTTTCCTACATGGACGGGGAGAACGGGGGCGTCGCCCCGGATCGCGAGCATCACGGCGCCGCTTTTGGCTTCTCGGGCGGTTCCGTCGTTGCGGTGGGTGCCTTCCGGGAAGATGCCTAGAGCCCATCCTACGGAGAGGAACTTGAGAGCTGAACGAAGACCGGCGCGACCACCACTCTCGCGGTCTACGGCGAAGGAGCCGATGAATGTGAAGAACCAATCGCCAGGGCCGGTGAAGAGTTGTTTCTTTGCCATCCACTGCATCCGGCGCGGCAAGGCCATGCAGATCAGGACGGGATCCGCGTACTGGCTGTGGTTGGCGGCGATCACCAATCGTCCTTTTCTAGGTACGTTCTCGACTCCAATCACTTTGAATCCGAAGAATAGGCCTCCGAGGAAGCGCATCGTCTTACGGAACAGCCAGTAACGTGCGGACATCTTCTCCGGTCGACTATTACCAGGATAAACGCTAGTCTCACTCATGGTTCTTGTTCCTCTCCGCCAGTCCGACAACTTGAGAGACGACATCCTCAAGGGACAAGCCCGTAGTATCTATAACAACAGCGTCCGACGCGGCCTTTAGCGGTGAAGCCTCGCGTTCAGCATCTCGCTGATCCCGTAACAGCATGGCTGCCTGGATCCGCTCCAGCTCCCCCTCACGGCCACTCTGAACCGCCCGACGGCGAGCCCGCTCCTCGGGTGCGGCGAGCAAGAAAACCTTGACCTCGGCATCCGGCAACACAACCGTCCCAATATCGCGGCCCTCGACAACAGCCCCGCCAGACTTCCGAGCTTCATCAGCAGCCGAGCGCTGCACGTTCAGTAGAACCTCCCGAACAGCGGGATGCGCGGAGACCTGGGAGGCGACCGCCGTCACCTCTGGGGTCCGTAGCTCGCCTTCAGGGACCGTCTGACCATCAATTCGTGCTTCTTCTACACCTAAGCCGACACGACTAGCGAGGGTAGAGAGAGTATCGGGATCCGATGGGTCCGCATCCTCTTGTAGTGCCAGCAAGGCGACTGCCCGGTATGCCGCGCCGGTGTTCAGGTTGACTAGGCCCAGACGCTCGGCCACGGCGCGGGCCACGGAGCTTTTGCCAGACCCGGCGGGTCCGTCTATGGTTACGAGAAGTCCTTCCATCGGCGAGAAAGTATATCCGATTCCGCTGCGACTCTTAGTGGTGGTCTGTATTCCTATCCCAGTGACTTCAGACGCTCGAAATAGTCCGGGAATGTCTTGGTGACGACACCGGGGTTCTGGATCCGTATTCCCGGGGTGGCGAGGCCCGAGACCGCGAACGCCATCGCCAGACGATGATCCCCGTACGTCTCCACTTTTCCG
>JBGTDE010000157.1:0-4180 GCA_041748475.1 Rubrobacteraceae bacterium
CGCCTGGCCGCCGGGAGGCCCCTCGACGGGACCGCCGCGCTCGCCCTGCTGGTTGACGAAGAAGACCTTGCCGTCCGGTGAGAAGCAGCCGCCACAGAACTCGGTGTCGTTGGTGATGGTCTGGGCGAAGTCGTAGATCTCGCCTCGTGGAGTTAGTCCGCGCACGAACTGCCCGCCGGGGCTATCCTCTTGAAGGAAGATGTCCCCGGTCTTCGGCACGATCACGACGTTGTCCGGGTTCTCAAGCTCGGTGGAGTCCGTCGACTCGTAGATGAGCGTGAGGGTCTGGCGCTTCGGGTCGAACTCGTAGACCTGACCGAGGTCCGCCTCGCCACCCTCGGTGCAGTCGAAGTAGACCTTGCCGTTGCCGTCCCAAATGCCTTCTTCACGGTCGAAGATGGCGGCACCCTTGGCCTTGGCCTGCTCGCCCACCGCCAGCGGCGTCGAGTCGGTGTCGTCCTGGGGATTCGGCTCGTCGATGGTGACCCACTCGACCTTGTAGGGCTTGCCGACCACGGGGAAGGTATCCATTACCGCGTTCTCGACGCCCCTTATCTTGAGCGCCTGCAAGACTCCATCGGTTTCGGAGAGGCTGCGCGGGCGACGGTCGTCCTTGCTCGGCTTGTCGTCGCCTTCTGGGAGGTAGCGGTAGAAGAACGAGTCGTCCCGGCGGTCCTCGGTCTCGTAGAGGATGCCGTCCAGGAAGGCGACGGCCTCGTGCACGAAGCGTCCGGCCGCCAGAACGGGTACGGCCTCGACAGGACCATCGGCGGAAGCGTCGATCTCGAAGATGTAGCCGTGCGGGGTGCCGGTCGCCGAGCGGTTGACGGTCTCCTCGCAGGTGATCCAGGTTCCGTAAGGCGTCTCGCCTCCGGCGCAGTTCGTATCCGTGCCGCCGAGGATCGCGAAGCTCTCGACCACGTTCAGGTCTCGATCGACGACGAGCTTGGTGTCGCCGGCGTTGTACGTCGGATCCTGGTCGTATCGCTTATCCGCCGGAACGACCACCGGGATCTCCCCCGGACGGCGACGGTTCTCGTGGTTGCGAACGAGCACGGTGTTGCCCTTCTCACCCCGGAAAGCTCCCATGCCGTCGAAGATACCCGGCGTCGGGTTACCATCGCTCATCGGGTCGCCCTGACGGGAGATGATCTTGTAGGAGAAGCCCGCTGGTAGCGCGAGATCCCCCATCGGGATCAGCGGCCCGTAGCCCTCAGTGCGCTCCGCCGGACGTCCCTCCGCCGTGCGAGCCCCAAGCGCGGCCAGCCCACCACCGAACGCCAAACCAGCCGCCGTCATCCCACCAATGCCAATAAAGTCCCGACGACTCACACGCCGATCCCAATTGCCCTGAATACTCAAGTAAATTACCTCCTAGTCTTGGTAACCATCGAAGCTCATATTTATCAGCAAACAAGAAGGGTTATGTTACGCGACCGTAAACTCCGGGTTAAAGATGATCTCACATGGACTCTGGGCCCGAAATCAGATCCTCGAACCCTAAGACTTGCGCTCGTTGCCCCACTTGAAATTGCCCGTAGCGCGAGCCATCGAGAGCTGCTCTTCGCGGCCTTCGAGAGCTTCTAACATGGCGAGTAAACTTCGTCGCTTCCTTACCGCGCAGGGTGGTGACGGCGCGACCGTAGTACGAGATCACGACAGTCACATCCTTACGTTCGTGGTAACCGAACGCATCCTCGTCCACGCTTTTCTTGCTCCGTTCACTCATGTCAAGGAGATTAGATGCTCGTCCAGGAACGCTGCGATTTTCGGGTAGGCATCGAGGCGGTTCTTGAGTTTGGCTAGGCCGTGTCCTTCGTCGTCGTAGAGCAGGTATTGGACGGCGCCGCCGTTGTTCTTTACGCACTCTACTATCTGTTCGGCTTCGCCAACCGGGACGCGGGGATCGTTCTTGCCGTGGATCACCATGAGCGGCGCCACGATCTGCTCGGCCTTATGAATAGGACTAATGGATTCGAGGAAAGCACGATTTTTCTCCAAAGAACCATACTCGGGCTCGCGCAAGGCGCGGCGGTAAGCGCCAGTGTTTTCGAGGAACGTGACCATGTTGGCGATACCCACGATATCCACGCCCGCACTCCAAATATTCGGATACTCCGTGAGCGCGGCGAGCACCATAAATCCACCATATGAACCGCCCATAACGGCTATTTTCTCGTGGCCGCGTTCGCGTAGCCAGTACGCGGCGTGAGCGAGGTCTTTTACGGAGTCCATCCTAAGCTCCACGTCGTCGAGGTGCGTGTACGCTTTGCCGTAGCCGGTGGAACCCCGAACATTTGGTGCGAAGACGGCGTATCCTCGGTTTACGAGGTACTGGGTGACAGGCGCGAAGCCGGGACGGGCCTGGCTCTCGGGGCCACCGTGGACGTTGATGATGACTGGCGCGTTCTCTGTTTCCGGTTCATGGAGGATCGCCGGTATCTCGCGCCCGTCGAAGCTCGGATAGCGTATGAGGCTTGGTCGCCGGAAGGCTTGAGGAGGTATGCCAG
The DNA here is from genome assembly GCA_041748475.1 of Rubrobacteraceae bacterium. Lineage (GTDB taxonomy): Bacteria > Actinomycetota > Rubrobacteria > Rubrobacterales > Rubrobacteraceae > JACDDK01. Next base: position 2,511 of record JBGTDE010000157.1, read on the forward strand.
CGGTCGAGGAGCGTGTGACGCGGCGTGGTTCGCCTTCGGGGAGGTCGAGGATCCAAACATCCGGGTTGCGCTCGGGAGCAGTGAGCGTAAAGGCGAGTTTCTTGTGATCCGGGGAGAACTCCAACCCGCTGATGATTCCTTGGGGGATCTGAGGTGTCGGCATCCTGCGTCCCCGACCGTTGAAGAGCATGAAGTCCGAGTAGCCATCTACGTTGCGGCTTGCGGCTAGGTAACGTCCGTCCGTAGAGAGTCGCACGCTCTCCACATCCCGGTCATCGGGAGTCAGATATTCGGGTTCGAGCGTAGCCCCATCCAGCCGTGCCAGGCGTAGAAAATCTCCATCCCGGTCGGTCGCTACATACAACGCACCGTCCGAATTGACGTTGACCGACTGGAACCGGGCATCGCCTTCGTGTGGTGTGAGGAGCGTGGCCTCGCCAGCCGCGATGTCGAAGCGGTAGAGATCATTGTTGAGGTTTGAGTGTTGGCGGGAGACGATAAGGAACGCGCCGTCGGGGGACCAGGCGGCGACGGTATGGTAGCCCTCGACTTGCCACAAGAGGCTTGGTTCCCCGTCCGGTATGTCTTGGATGTACAGGTCGAAGTCCGTGCCGTTGCGTCGGGTGGCAGTGTAGGCGACTCGGGTTCCGTCCGACGAGAGGCCACCAGAGTAATGGATAGCTTGCGGGTTGTTGGTGAGATCCCGCACTTCGCCCCGCGCCGGGTCCAACAGAAAGAGACCGGCTCGTTCGTTGCCGCCTGCGTCCATACTGTAGAGGATGCGCTCCGCCGTGGATGAATACTCCGCGCCCATTACGCGCTCTTCGTGAAAAGTGCGCTGCTCGGGCCAACCTCCATCCGCCGACACCTCCCAAACCTGAGCGACACCAGTTATGTCCGTCATAAAGGATAGACGGCGACCATCCGGCGACCAACTAGCTCCATAAGCAGAGCGGATCTTGAGATAGCGATCAAAAGCGAAAGACATAGACCTCCTCTAGTCGAACGGGAACACGACATATAATCTCCCACATAACACCCGCAAGCAAGGACGTGAAAGATGTTCGACAGACTCCGGGCGATATTCGGCGGCGGAGCCCCGAATCCCCACGAACCCTCGGAGTTCTTCCCCGAGGAGAACACCAACATAGGCACCGAAGACGATCCCCTCCACGGATATGAGGCAGCCGTCGAGCGCCACGAAGCCGCTGTTCACGCCAACGCGAACGGAGACCCGGAGACCGCGATCCAGCTCTACGAAAGGAGCGTCGCCGAGAATTTCGTCGGTAGCCATCCCTACGAAGCTCTAGCCAGCCTCCAAGAACGCCGCCACAACCACACCGCCGCCCTCCAAGCGACCGAAGCCTACATAAGCCTCACCCACAGCGGCAAGATGCCTCGCGGTGCGCAACTCTCCGCCAACCGCAAACTCCCAGAATTCGAGAACCGGGCCGAAAAACTCCGTAGCCTTATATAAAGCGATGTGACTCCTCGCTCGCGAACCTCTGTTGCCCAGACGTGAATGTTTGCACAAAGTAGCAACATGCTACAGCTTGTAACATCACTTATGTCGGGTAGTGTCGCGGGGTTGTTATGTAAGCGAGATGGAGGGGGACTCCATGAAGTCTTTTCTCAAAGCGACATTGGTAGCAGGTTTTATGGCGGCGTCT
>JBGTDE010000158.1:0-4429 GCA_041748475.1 Rubrobacteraceae bacterium
CGAAGCTCGCGGCCTGAAAACAGAGGAAGCCATCCAGAACATCCGCAGTCTGCTGCCCAAAAGCGGCATACGCTCCAGGTAGGAGGCTTTCAAAAACGCTTGCCGGGGGATAATATCCGGGAAGACACGAAGCGGCGGTGATGTATACCGCCGGGTTGGGAGAAGAGAGATGGGTTTGAAACGAGCTACGCGGGATCGCTGGTTTATGGGTGTTTGTGGCGGCATCGCGCACACTTACGGCTGGAGTCCGACGGCTGTGCGTCTAGCGGTTGCTGCCTTGACGCTGTTCATTCCTGGCCCGAACGTCGTGGTGATATTAGCCTACATCGTTCTTGGGGCGATCCTACCGGAGAGCCGAGCGTACTAGAGTCGTGGCAATGGATTTCGCCGAAGCTCAGAAGGAAGCCCTGGGCTGTATTAAGTGTGGCCTCTCGAAAAACCGGACGAAAGTCGTCTTTGGCGAAGGTCCGCTAAACGCCGAGCTTCTGATAGTCGGAGAGTCTCCAGGATTCAACGAGGATGCCGAGGGAAAACCATTTCGGGGAGCGTCGGGGATGCTGTTGGATCGGCTGCTCGGTTCGATGGGTCTTGGGAGGGAAGAGGTCTATCTGACCAGCCTCGTCAAGTGTCGGGCGCCGGAGAGTCGGTCGCCCAAGCCCGGTGAGATCAGCAGTTGCCGACCCTACTTGATGAGTCAACTTGCCGCCGTGGATCCCAAAGTAGTAGTAGCGATGGGGGACCTCGCAAGCAGAGTTCTGACCGGCAGGAAGGAGGCCGTCGCCCGCATCCGGGGTCGGGCGGTTCCGCTTGATGGCCGCTACGTCTTTCCGACACTCGCGCTAACGCGGGCGTTGTACGTACCGGCGGAGCGGGCGTTCGTTATCTCGGACTTCTCCCGCATACCGGAGCTTCTAGCCTCTGACCGACCCGCGACCTATGAGACCCTGAACCTCGACTTCGACGCATCCGAGCGCGAACCCTTGCAACCCGGACTCTGGTAACGCCGCCCGAAAAAGACCGGCGACCTCTCGATGAAGCCGCGCTCGAAGACCTGGCGGGCAAGATAGCTAGACTACTCGCGCCGGGAGATGTGATCGTGCTCTCCGGCGAGGTTGGGGCGGGTAAGACTACTTTCGTGCGGGCCGCCGCTAAAGCCCTGGCCGTACAAGAGCGCGTGACCAGCCCGACCTACCAACTAGCCCGAGGGTACGATGGCTCGACATCGAGCGGTCCCGTTCGGATAAACCATCTCGACTTGTACCGGCTCGAAGGTGTCGAGGACCGGGACGTGCTCGAATTCGACGACTACTTGGACCAGCAGGCGATCACGTTCGTGGAATGGGCGGATCCCATCCTTGACCTTCTCGAAGACCCAACTCACATCCATCTCTCACACACAACACCCACCACCCGAAATATCGACCTCAGCGGCCCGATAGCCCGAAGGTTGAGCGAATGCTGATCCTCGCCTTGGACGCTTCAACGCCCGTGACCACCGTTGCCCTGGCCCGCGTCGACGAAAACGAACGCCAAATCCTATCCGAAGCAACCACCGGCGCTCGTGGCGCATCCGAGGCTCTGCTGCCCGCCGTGCACGCGGTCCTGGAACTAGCTGGAGAAGACCTGGCGAGCGTGGGCCGGATCCTAGTCGGCGTCGGTCCAGGCACGTTCACCGGCATCCGCATAGCCGCCGCTACGGCCCGCTCTCTGGCGCTTGGAACTGGTGCGGATCTCTGTACGGTATCCACACTGGATGCTCTTGCGGCTCCAGCTCTCCGAGCGGGTTTCTCTGAAGTACTGGCCGTGATCGACGCCCGGCGCAAACAAATTTTCGTTCGAGCCTTCTCTGATGAAGCTAGTATCGGCGAAATTCTATGTCTGCGCCCGGAGGACTTGCCCACCGGCGCGACGGACGCGGTACTTGTAGGAGATGGAGCGATACATTACCGGGAGACACTCGCGCACATAGGCCGCATCCCGCCGGACGATTCGCCGTTGCACCGGGTAACTGCGGCGGGGCTCGTGATGTCGGCGGACTTATCGCCGGTCGATGCAGAGGAAGTCGTTCCGATCTACGTCCGCGAGCCGGACGCTGAAGTGCGCCGCGACCTCAACCCCTGGAGCCAGGGGTGACCGAGCCGGAGATTCAGCGGATGCAAACCACGGATCTCCCGGAGGCGCTCAGACTGGATACCGAATGCCTGTCGCGGCCGTGGAGCGTCGGGGTGTGGCGCGAAGAGCTTCAGAGCCCGTATTCAAAGTACTTCGCTATATGGGATGAAGGTCGGATCGTCGCCCAGATAGGAGTCAAGATCATACTGAACGAGATGCACGTTATGACGCTCGCCGTGCATCCAGATTATCGCCGCCAGGGGTACGCCCGCGCCCTGGTAAACACGGTCCTTCAAGACAATCCGCAGGCCCGCTCCTTATACCTGGAAGTCCGTAAAGGCAACGTAGCGGCACGATCCCTCTACGAATCTTTGGGGTTTGGGAGCACGGCCCAAAGACCCGGCTATTACGGCGATGAAGACGCCATCTTGATGACCCTAACCCTCTAAGATGCTAACCTCGAACCGTTGAACCAGACATCGAGGAGGACGATTTTGGCTACGGTCTTCACAAAGATCATCGAGGGCGAGCTACCTGGGCGTTTCGTCTACAAAGACGAGCGATGCGTAGCTTTTTTATCCATCAACCCGATCCGGATGGGCCATGTCCTGGTGGTGCCGCGTGACGAAGTGGAACACTGGCTTGACCTCGATCCCATTCTGACAACCCACTTGATGGAAGTCTCCCGCAAGATCGGAAACGCCATCCAAAAGACCTACAACCCGGCGAAAGTCGGCCTAATGCTGGCGGGCCTCGAAGTCCCGCACGTGCACATACACCTCATCCCCATGGACCAGATGGGAGACCTCAGCTTCGAGAACGCGCAAGCGAACCCTGACACTGCGGAGTTGGACCGGGCTGCGGAGGCTATTCGAGACGCCCTGAAGAACTAGCCGTTGTTGCGCTCGCGCTCCTGCTGCTTCTGGCGGGCTTCCCGGCGGCGTTGGAGAGCCTCGCGGTTCTCGAACGGCTTCAGGAGTAAAAGAGCCGGTATAGCGCAGAATAGGAAGCTGATGAACAATCCGGTGGCGATAATTGGGTCGACGGGACCCCGGATCAGGTAAACCAAGAACATTGTCAACATCACCAGCGCGATGCACGTGAATAAGAGCGAGAAAGTCCGCATAGACTAAGTATATCTGGCTCGCGACCTCTGTAGCTTTGAGCACGCTTCTGTCCCACGATGGAGATAACGCCGAGACCTTTGGCGGCAACTAAATGGTGTATCCGGGGCCATTTCTAGGGATTCGTGCTTGACATTTTGTAAATTTTGTACAAAACTTACACACAATTTGTGGAAAACTTTTGGGAGAGGTTGAGGGACATGGAGGCACGGCGTTTAAAGGCGACGGAGGCTCGGAACAATTTTGCGGGGATCATCAACCGAGTCGTTTACGGGCACGAGCGGCTTGTTATAGAACGGCATAAAGATTCGGTAGCTATGGTCTCTGTAAGGGATCTGGCTTTGCTCGAACGTCTGGAGCGTGAAGAGGAAGATCGGGTAGATGCGTCTGAGGTAGATCGCATACTCGCAGACCCGGATGAGGAGCGTATTCCGTGGGAGCGGGTCAAGAGGGATCTGGATCTCTAACTCTTGCCTCACGAGATAGAGTTCACTGTATCCGCTCGCAAAGAACTTGCGAAACTCCAGAAGATCATCCAGCCCAAGCAACTTCGACGCATCAAAGAAACTATAGATAGACTTAAAGTGGATTCTCGTCCTCTCGCCTCCGAGGTCATAGTGAATACAGACTATTTGCGGATAAGGACCGGTGATTATCGAATCGTCTATCAGGTCGAAGACGAGGTGCTGACCGTGCTTGTAATACGCATCGGACATCGCAAGGAAGTCTACCGGCGGAGATCTTAGTTGTCGGGACGAAATGCTATAACCCGACCATGATCCTAGCCATCGAGACATCCTGTGACGATACTTGCGCGGCGGTAGTCGAGCCGGGCGGTCGGCGTGTTCTATCGAACGTCGTCCACACGCAGACCGAGCACGCCCAGTATGGCGGCGTCGTGCCGGAGGTAGCTTCGCGGGCTCATCTGGAGCGGATGGATGGTGTGATCCAGGAGTCGTTGCGGGCCGCGAGTGTCGGGCTCGAAGACATCACTCACGTTGCAGTCACCACAAGACCCGGCCTGATCGGGGCTCTCCTAGTCGGAGTATCGGCAGCGAAGGGACTGGCCTACGCACGCCAACTTCCCCTTATTCCGGTAAATCACCTCGAAGGTCACGTGGCGGCTGCGTACCTGGCGAAACCGGACCTGGAACCGCCGTTCGTAGCTCTTATAGCTTCTGGCGGCCATACCG
>JBGTDE010000159.1:0-4616 GCA_041748475.1 Rubrobacteraceae bacterium
CCATGATCGCACTAGGCTAACATACACCGCAAATGCAACAAAACCGCAACCGGAGGCAGCGACATCTCAGAGACTACTAAAGACCACAAACGAGCTCACGTCCTTATCACTGGCAGAGTCCAGGGTGTCTTTTTCCGAGACTCCGCCCGTCAACAAGCCAACCGCCTCGCCCTAGCCGGATGGGCCACAAACCTCCCTGACGGTCGTGTCGAAGCGGTCTTCGAAGGCCCGGAGCATGCCGTCCGCGAAGCAGTCGAATGGTGCTCACGCGGCCCGAATCAAGCGCACGTCGAAGACGTATTTACTGAATACGAACCCCCCGAAAATCTCTCCGGATTCGAGATCCATTGAAACCCAAACACGCCGTCCCACCCAGCCTCGACAAACTACTCCAGCGCGAAAACATCCGGGTAACCGGACACCGCGAGATCCCAAACGCTACCCAATACGATCTGGCCCGCTCAAACGACTCCGCGAAACTTAACGTCTACCACACCGGAAAAGTATCTACCGGAGGTAAAGCTACAAGGTTGCGAGAGGTCTTGGAAGGTTGGCGAACGTCCAACGGAGGTGGAAAAGTCGGTAGCTCGAAAGTCACGACGAGGACTGCGGATCGTCAATCCGGGCCACTCCTCGAAGGCACGCCCCGGCTCGGTATCGACGAAGCGGGTAAGGGCGACTACTTCGGGCCTATCGTCTGCGCGGGAGTGCGTATCTCCGGTATAGAAGCCGCACAAAACCTGAAAGAGATAGGCGTAAGAGACTCCAAAGATCTCTCGCTCGCGCAGGTGCGAAGGATGGCCGAACGAATCCCGAAGGCTGTGGGAGATGGGAATGTCCACGTCGTCTCGCTCTCGCCTCGCGAGTATGAGGAACGACGTTCGGCGGCGGGCAACGTCAATAAGCTACTCGGTGAGATTGATGCTGGGATCATACATAAACTTGCAGTAGAGGTTGAGGTTGTTGTGGTGGATCAATTCGCGCCTGCTGCCCGGTCCTATGTGGTGTCTTCGGTGCCTGATGGCGTGCGTCTGGAGGTTCGGACGAGGGCGGAAGATGATGCGGCGGTTGCGGCGGCTTCTATTGTGGCGCGGGCTCGGCAGCTTGACGAGATGGATCGGTTGTCGGAGGGGGTTGGGTTTAAGTTGCCGCTCGGAGCCACGCATGTGGTGGGGGCTGGGAGGCGGGTCTATGATGAGGGAGGAATGGAGAGACTACGGGATCTCGCTAAGGTAAGCTTTCGGACGACGGAGCGGGTAACTAAGAATGGGGGAGAGGAGCTTGATTGACCTTCGCAGTGACACGGTGACGAAACCGACAGAGGAGATGCGACAAGCGATGACCGCCGCGCCGGTTGGGGATGATGTTTTCGGCGACGATCCCACAGTGAACCAGCTCGAAGAGCGCGTAGCAGAGATGTTGGGCAAAGAGGCCGCCATTTACGCGCCATCCGGGACCATGACCAATCAGATCGGGGTCTACGTCCACACCACCGGACGGGGCGACGGCATCCTGCTCCACGAAGAAGCCCACATCTTTTTCTACGAAGGGGGTGCTCCGGCGATCCTCTCATCCGTCCAGACTCAGACACTGCCGGGCCAGAATGGCACACTTTCCCCCGAGACCATAAAGTCGGCTATCCACGGTGAGAACGTCCATCATCCACGACAGAGACTCTTGTGCCTGGAGAACACGCACAACCGGGCCGGTGGCAAAGTGTATCCGCAGCAGGATTTTGCCGCCGCCGCTAGCACGGGCCACGAGCTCGGTATGAAAGTGCATTTGGACGGTGCGCGGCTCTTCAACGCGGTTGTGGCGACTGGCGTATCGGCTCGCGAGTGGTGCGAGCATGTCGATACCGTCTCTGTTTGTTCGTCGAAGGGGCTTGGAGCGCCGGTTGGCTCGCTGCTCGCCGGGGATGCCGAGACCATACATGAAGCCCGTCGCGCCAGAAAAGTCTTCGGCGGCGGGATGCGGCAGGCTGGGATCATCGCCGCCGCATCCCTTTACGGGTTCGAGAACAACGTCGAGCGACTCGCCGAGGATCACACCCGAGCCCAACGACTCGCTACTGGTCTCCGCGAAGCCGGTTTCACGATCGAACCGCCAGAGACCAACATCGTGATGGTGGAATCCAACGACCCAGCCAGTCTCCAGGAAGCCCTCGCCCGCGCCGGTGTCCTCGTCACGATGGGCCGGGCCGGGGCGATCCGGCTCTGCACCCACCTGGACATAACCGATGAAGATATCGAAGCCGCCATCCAAGCCGCAAACCAGATAACCACCGAAGTTCCTTAGAATTGAGCGATACCAAAGTAGAGAGAGTACCTGCCGAATTCCTAGTCGCACCTCTGAATTTCTTGGAAGAAACTCTCAGAGACCACGAACCACTACCCGCAGCGTTCGCCGCGGAGTTTCGAGCATCCGTCGCAAGAGGGGAGATGGACGTGTTCGTTGCACGTTCCCGCAGCGAGGTTGTGGGCGTGGCTACCGTGCATCATCGGCTCAACATATCCGCCGGTGGACGCTTCGCCAGCATCGAGGAACTTCAGGTGCGACCTGAGGCTCGCGAAAAAGGTATAGGTCGGGCACTCCTGCAAGCCGTAACTGAGAATTGCGCCAGTCGTAGCATCTCCTACATCGAAGTCCAGACCGACGACGAAGCGGCAGATTTCTACGCGGCCTGTGGGTTCGAGGCTGCGCCGGAAGTCCGAGTTATGTCGGTATCCACCGTTCTGGGAGATCTGTAAGCCATTCAGACAGCTAGAAAAACCTGACAAGCTAACCGGCTTCAAAACTCGAGTATCTGGTACACGGAGATCTCACGGAACCCCAACTCTTCGTAAAACTTCCGGGCTCGGGCGTTGCGGGCGGCTACTTGCAGTGTGATGCCATTCGCGCCTTTGTCCATTGCCCATTCGCGGCAGGCGGCGATTAGGGCGCGGCCGATGCCGAGGCTACGGAATTCCGGCAAGACGAACACGTCCTCAACCGAGGCCCACGTTCGGGCATCGAAGGCGGGAGAGCCTTCGCGTAGTTCCCCAGAGGCGAAACCGACGATTTCGCTGTCGATCTCGGCTACGAACAACCGGGAGAAGCCGCTATTCGCGAGCTCGTCCAGAAAGCTCCGCATGGTTTTCTCCGCGCCGGGAGCTGTCGTGTAGACGGTGTCGTAGGTGGTGTGCTCCTCCGCGCTCATCACCCACAGTCGAGCGGCGACTGAAGCATCACTCCGCTTTCCGGTACGGACGATGAATTCGTTGGCACTCATACGACAATCCTACCGGATTAGGATTGCGGTTGAGGGCGTGGAGCACCATTGGCGGGTATGATCGGAGTATGAGGGATTGGAAGAGCGGCAAGGGCAGGTTCTGGGAGGTTGATGCGGCTAGGGGAGTCGCTATCCTGATGATGGTCCTCTATCATTTTCTCTACGACCTGGATACTTTCGGTGGCTACGCCATCGAGTCCACGTCCGGGTTTTGGTCGCTGTTCGCCGATGCGACGGCTACGTTGTTCCTGTTTCTCGTAGGGGTTTCGGTCGTTATAAGCGCGTCGAAATCCGGTGGAAGCGGAGGAAATTTTGGCAAGTTTCTCTGGCGGGGGGCGAGTATTTTCGGGTATGGCATGATCCTGACGCTAGTGACGTGGGTGCTCGGGATGGGGCTCATAGTATTCGGGATACTGCATCTGATCGGGGTTTGCATCATCCTCGCGTATCCGTTCCTGCGACACCGCTTCCTGAGCCTCGTTACAGGAATCGCCGTGATCGCAACCGGAGCCTGGCTGATGGCCCATGACTTTTCGACGCAGAGCCCATTTCTACTGCCTTTCGGCATCCCGCCGGAGGGTCTGTTCATGCCGGATTACCGACCTCTACTGCCGTGGTTTGGTGTCGTGTTGCTGGGAGTATTCGTCGGAAATATCGTTTATGGAGCCGGAAAGCGTCCGGCGAAACGCACGCCGTACATTGGACGACTGCTCGGGATTCTAGGACGTTGGTCGCTTGGGATCTATCTGGTGCATCAGCCGATACTCGTCGGAGTTCTTTCGTTGCTCGGCGTGATCGAGCTTTGAGCTTGAGGGTTTTTGTCTGACCCCGAATGATGTAAAATTCACGTTGTTGGATTTAAAAGGCTACTGTTTTGGGAGGTTCGCTGAAGGGAAGAAGTAGAGTGGTCGATAACTGAGTAGATTCGACGGGATCGTCGTGTTTGCACGGTACAAAGAGAAGAGTAAGAAAGCGCCAGAACTCTCCGAGGGGGAGTTGACGAGGTAGACGTTCATCGAATTATTCGGCGGGTGCGTCTCGGTTTTTAGGGCGGTCGTGAGGATGACGACAAATTCCGGTGGTGACACCGGGGACAAAGCTTCATCCCAGCCCCGTATCATGCTTTATCTCTCTTTGTCCTGCTCCGGTCCCCGTCTTGGATGAGTGCGTGAGAAGGAGAAGATATGTGCGGAATAGTTGGTTACGTAGGCAAGGAGCGTTGTGTCGAGGTTCTCATGGAGGGCTTGCGGCACCTCGAATACCGGGGGTACGATTCTGCGGGACTTGCCCTAAACATGCCGGAAGATGGCGGCATCCAGCCGATAAAAGGCGTGGGGCCGTTGGA
>JBGTDE010000160.1:0-3375 GCA_041748475.1 Rubrobacteraceae bacterium
TCGGGCCGGCGGTCGAGGAACTGGTCTTTCGGGGAGCTATCTTCGGTGGCCTGTACCGACTAGCGACATCTCTACTTGGCAAACCACTTGGCGGAGAGACCGGTGAGACTGGAATAGCATGGCTACCGTTTGCTATTGCGGCGATCCTCTCCTCCGCAGCCTTCGCGGTGCTTCATCTCTCGCCCGTGATAATTGTCGGCATATTCCTGCTGGCCGTAATCCTGTGCGCCCTCTACAGCTACACCGGAAGCATCGTACCGACTATCGCCGCGCATGCGACCTTCAATTCGATCACAGTGACCATACTTCTGATCTCCAGCTTCGTCTAAAGCTAGTCGGATGTTTCTCTGGCTGGCTTGCCTGTATGCAGTAAGCGTGTGGAGACAAAAAAGTGACCCCCGGTTAGATAGGTCCGGGGGTCGTACCCTTTCGAGTTTACGCAGGTATCTGGTTATTCCAGCACGTCCGCCTTCAATTACCGGAGAGGCGGATGAGGTTTAACCCAGAGGTCCCGCAGGGTTTTAAGCGGTTCTAGGTCAGAGCCACCTCTCCCAGAAGATACCTGCTGCAACTACTACTCGATGCGTCTATCTGGATCACCTCCTCTCCGTGCGGTCAACTGATGAGGATTTTACTACCCCACTTTGTATACAGCAAGACCCAACCAGGAAAATTTTTTATCGCTCCAGATGTGTCCTCAACAGGTCTATGGCTCCGTTGGCGCTCCGCTCCCGCACAGCCTCCCGGCTTTTGGCGAACGCCCGCAGGTTCAACTCCCGCGCCACGCTGCCCCCCGCATCCGCGAGCCCGACCCACACAAGGCCAACCGGCTTCTCCTCCGTACCACCATCCGGCCCGGCGACTCCCGTCACTGATAGCCCGTAGTCCGAACCTGAAGTACGTCTAACGCCTTCGGCCATCGCCCGTGCTACTGGCTCGCTGACGGCTCCGTACTCGATTATAAGCTCGTGTGGCACGCCGAGCAGCCGCTCTTTGGCCTCGTTGGAATAGGTCACGAGGCCATCCGTAAAGTATGCCGAAGCACCCGGCGCGTCCGTGAAACGCTTGGCGAGCAAACCTCCGGTGCAACTCTCGGCAAGGGCCAGGGTCGCGCCGCGTTCTTTGAGCAACTCGCCAACGGCGCTCTCCAGGGTCTCGTCGTCTTCGCCGAAGAAGTAATCTCCCAGGCGGGCCAGGATCTCCTCGGCCACAGGAGATATTTTATCTTGTGCCTCTTCCGGACTAGCAGCGCGGGCGGTGATGCGAAGCCGCACCTTGCCTTGACCGGCTAGAGGCGCAACCGTCGGGTTCTCCGCATCGAGCAGGTCTTGGACCCTTTCGGCCAGCGCGGACTCGCCGATCCCCACGAACCAGAGGGTTCGTGAGACTATCGATCCGTCGCTGCGGCTCCTTATTAGAGGTTCGACGGTATCCTCGAACATACCTTTCATCTCCACCGGAACGCCGGGAAAAGTCGCTACCAGGGAGCCGTTCACTTCGAGCAAAGCGCCCATTGCGGTGCCACGAGGATTTGGGATCAGGTCAGTCCCTTCGGGGAAGAGGGCTTGTTTGTAGTTGGATGGCGACGGTTCGCGACCGAAACGCTCGAACATGAGGTCTACGTGATCGCGAGCTTCACTGTATTCGACCATCTTCTTGTCGGCGGCGGTTGCCAGGCACTCGTTTGTCAGGTCGTCGGAAGTTGGCCCGAGGCCGCCGGTCGTCAGGACGAGATCCGAGCGTGAGGTAGCTTCGGTTATGGCGGCCACCACGCGGTCGCGGTTGTCGCCGACAGTGGTGTGGCGGAAAACAGACACGCCAAGAGCGGCTAGTCGGTGGGAGATCCAAGCCGAGTTAGTATCCACCAACTCACCGAGCAACATCTCACTGCCAATAGCCAATATCTCTGCGCTGCGTATGGTGTCATTTTCTTTGTCCATCCGCGTATTCTACAATCCCCCATATGACGAACCGTGAAACGGACGACCTATCTGGAATATTGGAACAAGCCCGAACCTTCGCCCGCAACCGACTCTCGGACAAGCGGTTCGGCCACACCGAGCGAGTCGCCGATACCGCCGAGCATCTAGCCCGCGTCCATAGTCTTCACCCCGAACGCACGCGGCTTGCGGCGCTCTTGCACGATGCAGCCCGCGAAGTCAATCGTCACAAGCTACTGAGGCTCGCCGAGAACTGGAATCTGCCCGTTGACAAACCCGAGCGCACGAGTCCGGGGATACTGCATGGTCCTGTGGCGGCGGAGATGTCGCGTCGGGAGTTAGGTATAGAAGATGAGGAAATTCTGGAGGCGATCCGGGTACATACTACCGCCGCACCAGGGATGTCCCCCATCGCGCTCGCGGTGTATATCGCGGATAAGATTGAACCAGACCGCGACTATCCGAGCGTCGAACGCTTGCGAGAGCTAGCCGAGACCGACCTCCACGAAGTCACCCGCGAAGCCCTGCAGCGCGTCATTGAATACAACGAATCTCGTGGAAGAACCATTCATCCGGACAGCCGCAAGGCCCTGAATTGGCTGGAAGGAAGATAGTCATCCGGTTAGCGAAACCTGACAAGATGAAGTACTGAGACGCTAACTAGCTTTGCGCGAGTAAACGTTCGATGGCTGGGTAGACTTCGTAGATAGCCCAGGCGGTTAGTATGAATATTGTGGTTGCTACAAAGAATTCGGCGATACCTCCGGAGCGCATCCCGCCAGGCAGCAGTCGGAACCGCCAGCGCAGCGGCCACAGCAGTGGCACGCCCGGCGTGTTCAGGGAGTCCGCTACTACGTGAGAGACACATCCGGCGGATAACGCGAGTATGAGATCCGGGAAAGACCCCAGAAGCAACCAGGAGGGCAGGAGGAAGATCGCCATACCTAGGAGAGAATGCGTCAGCGTCCGATGCCCCACGACCCGCACCAGCGTGAAAGAAGCCGTTCTCAGCATCCAACTGACAGGCCGCGTAACCGCGTTGGCAATAGGATTCTTGCGGCGGCTTAGACCATTGCCCAAAGTGCTCCGCGGGTTATCCACATCCGGTAGCCAGGCAGCAACGACAGCCACCGGATAGGCGTACAAAGCAGGCTCCACGTCAAGCGCGAGCGCGGCCCCAGCCAGAGCCCCAACTCCGAATATAGCGTGCGTCGTTCCGTTCATAGTCTCATCGCCGGGGAGTGTAGCCTATTTACGGCGGCGTTAAGGAGCTTGCAAAGCAAACAGCCGGATTAGAAGCTGCGTAAAGTCATGGTCAGCGTTTAGTGGCGGAGTCCATAGCTCTCACGGAGTCGCGGGCGAAGCGGTTTTGGAGTCGGCGGGCGAAGGGTGCTCCGAGTCGTGCCAGGAGATGGGCTGGCTGGGAGAAGGCGAG
>JBGTDE010000161.1:0-3084 GCA_041748475.1 Rubrobacteraceae bacterium
AGCGCGTCTTTAGGTGTCGTGGACCGCATCTTCACCCGCGTCGGGGCGGAGGACCGGCTCGCGAGCGGCGAGTCCACGTTCATGGTCGAGATGACCGAGGCCGCTACCATCCTGAACAGCGCGACCGAGAAGAGTCTCGTCATATTAGATGAAGTCGGGCGGGGCACGTCGACCTACGACGGCATGAGCCTCGCCTGGGCCATCGCCGAGTATCTACACGACGACGTTCAATCCCTGACGCTCTTCGCGACTCACTACCACGAGCTAACGCGACTCGCGGATCTGCTGCCCGGTTGCCGCAACTACAAGGCATCGGTCGAAGAGCTTGGAGGGGAGATCGTATTTCTGCATCGCATAGAGGAAGGCGCCGAGTCGGCGTCCTACGGTGTCCACGTAGCGCGGCTCGCTGGTCTGCCTCAGGGAGTAACGAAGCGGGCTGGGGAGATCCTTACTCGTCTCGAAACCGAGGGCGTCAAGAACTTCGCCGGGTAGTCAACGAACATGTTAGGATCATGGCATGAGTGAGCCAGGAGAAATACGTCTAACGCCCGAAAAACACGAGCTAAAAGAGCGGTTGATGCGATCCGGAGAACAGCCTTTGCGTAGCAAAGGAACGGGACGCATCCCCGAGAAATTCTGGGACATGCCTAGACCGCGAGACCCTGAAGGGTTGGCTCTACGTTACCTTCTTGAGGATAGAAGAGAGAGTCGTTAAAGTCCCGTGAAATTTTGGGACAGTTCGGCGGTGATCCCGCTTATCTTCGAGGAGCCAACTTCAGCAATCTTGAGAGCACTCCTGACTGAAGACACCGACATGGTTATTTGGTGGGGAACTTGGATCGAGTGCTCGGTCACCGTAAGCCGACTAAGACGAGAGGAAGTTCTGGACGATAGCGGTCACGAGGAAACTCGCGCTGCTCTTGACGCGCTCGCTACGGGTTGGTTGGAGATCGAACCCACTGACGAGCTACGCTTGCTCGCGATGCTGGTCTCCAAGACTCATCCACTCAAAGCCGCCGACGGCCTCCAACTCACCGCAGCACTACGATGGTGTGAAGGCTACACTGAAGATCGGGACTTTGTCTGCCTCGATAGGCAACTGCGCCGGATCGTGGAAGACGAAAGCTTCTATGTGCTAACCGAGAGTGCGGAGCGTTGAGACTCTTTCCTCAACTCGTCCCAGAGTTCGTTGCCGAAGGGGCTTCGAAATACGGTTCTTCCGGTGGGAAGGTTCACCTATTGCCGCCGGAGGTGGCGCATAGGATAGCGGCTGGAGAGGTGATCGAACGCCCGGCTTCGGCGGTCAAAGAGCTGATCGAGAACTCGCTGGACGCAGCAGCAAGCCGGGTCGAAGTTGAGATCGAAGGTGGCGGTGTCGGCCTCATCCGCATCCACGACGACGGCTCCGGTATGTCCGCCGATGACACGGAACGCGCCGTCGCCCAACACGCGACCAGTAAGATCTCCACCGCTGACGACTTGGCCCACGTCGCATCTCTGGGTTTCCGGGGCGAAGCTCTGCACGCTATCGGATCTGTCTCTGACCTGACCCTGACCACGGGCGAACTCGGATCCCGCCGTGCCGTAGCAGTTCGGGTTCTTGCGGGCGAGGCAGCTTCCGTCGAAGCCGCCGCTCATCCACCCGGCACGACCGTCGAAGTGAGGAACTTGTTCCTGAACTTGCCGGTCAGACGGGGATTTCTGGGGACGATGCGGGCCGAAGCGAACGCGGTCGCTACAGTGGTTCAGGCTCTGGCATTGGGTCGCCCGGAGGTTGGGTTCTCATTGCGGTCGGACAGGCGACGGGTGATCTCCTTGCCCGCTGCGGCGGATCTGCGAGAGAGGATCTCGCAGGTCCACGGGCTCTCGTTGGCTCGAAGTCTCATCGCGCTCGAAGATCCTCTGGTGTGGGGATTCGTCAGCCCGTTATCGGTGAGTTTTCCGACGCGCCGATACTTGCACGTGGCGGTGAATGGGCGCGTTGTGGATACGGGTTCGTTCGCTCCGGCGGTCTCCAAAGCGTATGCGGACTTGTTGCCGAGGGGACGGCATCCGGCGGCGTTTCTGAGGTTGGATCTCGGTCCCGGAGAAGTTGATGTGAACGTCCATCCGGCGAAGAGCGCCGTGCGGTTGCGGGGTGGGCGGTCAGCGTATCCGCTGGTGGTCGGGACCATCCGGGCGGCTTTAGCTCCGGATAGTGAACCCGGCGGTGGCGATGTTCCTGACGAGCGAGGCTCGGAGCTGACCCTTATCGGGCAGTTCGCCGGACGATGCATAGTCGCTCAGAAGGGTGACGAGCTCATCATCCTCGACCAGCATGGAGCCCATGAGCGTGTCCTGTACGAGCGTCTCTCAGCTAACCCGAGATCCGAAGCTATCAACCTGGCGAGTCCAGCCGTGGCGAGACTACCGGAAGATTTATCCCCCGAAGTGTGGAACTTCGAGTACGAGCTGGCCGCTCTGGGATTTGTGTTCGAGGCGTTCGGAGCGGAGACGGTTAGAATCCTTGCTGCACCGGACACGGCAACAGATGCGGTGGTGGCGTTTGTTGCTGCGGTGGAGGCTCTGGCTGGTGGTGAGGATCTGGCTAAGGCGCTCGCTTGTAAGGGTTCGGCGAAGTTTGGGGACAGTCTCTCGCGGGAGGAGATGAGGGTTCTGTTGGAGGACTGGTCCGAGTGTGAGTTCGGGGAGGTTTGTCCTCATGGTCGTCCAATCGTCAAACGTTTGGCTTTAGAGGATCTACTACGCGAGTTTGGGCGCAACTAGTTGCAACGCCCACGAAAAAGCGAACCGACCGAAAGGCCGATCCGCTAGACTCTGTTGACCGTTGTTTGGGGCTACGAAGGATCGTCGTCGACGAGCGTCTGGCCGAGGTTCAGGATCGTCGGTGCCCATAGCCCAACGAAGATCGCAAGGTTCTGACGACCGCTGCGGTACAACGAGATCGAGATCAAGATAGAGGCCAAAGTCGCGCCTACGTAAACTGCCTTGCCGGTTCCCACAGTGTTGCTCCTTTTTCGTTTGCCGTATTTCTCTATACTACCCTCGTCAAGCCCCATCAAACTGTAAGAGAGGTTCCAGAGC
>JBGTDE010000162.1:0-3785 GCA_041748475.1 Rubrobacteraceae bacterium
TTTTTGGCTTCCTCGCCGGGACTCTTACGCGCCGCTTCACCGCCGGAATTCTCCGCAGTGTCTCCACCACGAGAGCTCAGCGCGTAGATTGAGATTGCCGCCAGGGCGAGGAGCAACACGAGTGCTGCAGCGGCGAGCAACACCCGCCGTCGGTCGAGGCCCGCCCCGAAACCCCGACTCTGGACGAAGACAGTCTGCATCCCGCCATCCCCTGAGTTACGTTCTCCGATCGAGTTGCGGAGCGATGTCCCAGCCTCCCGAGCACTATAAGCTGCCCGTGAGACACCCGCCACCCCCACCGCTCCGGCAGCCTTGAGAGCCGTTCCAGCCCGGCGACCGAGAGACGGGCCGGTATCGGGAACATCCCTGCCGAGCAAGCGAGCGTGGAGCGTGGCCGCGTCCGGGCGTTCGTCGGGGTTTTCGGCCAGACAGGAGAGTATGGCCGCCTCGTAGGTCTCGCCAATGGCCGCGCCCTGTTCGCGGGGGCGTATCGGGGAGTCCGAGCGGTCTTCTCCGGAGAATGGGAAAGCGCCGGTTGCTGCTGCGTAGAGTGTTACGCCGAGCGAGTAGATATCGGTTTTGGGCGTGGTTTTCCGACCTTGTAGTTGCTCGGGGGATGCGTACGGCTCCGAATGGTACGACTGTTTGGAGTTCGGGGTTGCACCGAAGTCAGTGAGTTTCGGGGTGCCTTGCGCGTCGAAGAGGATGTTCTCGGGCCTTACGCCGTGGTGGACGACACCGAGCTGGTGGGCGTGGGCTAGGCCGGAAGCAAGATCGCCGCCTATCCGGGAGAGCATCACCTCGGTGAGACGGCCCCGGACTCGCGCTAGGTCCGCCAGGCTCCCACCGGAGAGATATTCCATGACGACGTAGGAGATCCTGCGCCCGTTTAGAGTATCCCCTCCGGCATCGTAGACCTGTGCGACATTCGGGTGCGAGAGCTTCGCGGCATCCAGGCCCGCTCGTTGGAAGCGGCTCGCCGCGCCTCTGCCAGAAGAGTTCCGGTTCAAGGTCTTCACTGCTACCGGACGATCCAGAACCTCGTCACGCCCGATGTATACCGTGGACGTGCCGCCCGAGCCGACTTCACGCAACACCACGAACCTGTCCGCTAGAAGCTCGCCGGTCACAGGGCTTGCTCCTGTTTAGTTTTTAAGTCGATCTCCGAGATCCTCCACTCCCCATCCTCGGGGACGAGCTTCCAAGTACCGTCGGCCTCTTCCAGCCGATTCGGTTCAGTATAGATGGCTTGGACGGTTCCCTTCATGCTAGCATCGCTCTTGGCCAACTTGGGCTGCGGCCCCTCAGTGAACTTCAAGGCTTCGAGACTCTCCATCTTCGCCTTCCAAACCTCCTGGGAAGGGTAATCCCGACTCTTCAATTCGTCGGAGAGACTTGCGTAAGAGCCCTTGTAATCCTCCTGGATCACCGCCAGATACATCTTAGCCACCACGTCCACAACCGCAGCTTCTGTGAGCTTCCCCGAACCAATGCTGCCTACAGCCGCCGGATCTTTAACGTCCTTCGACTCTTTGGAATCTGGAGCCGCCACATCTTTTTTCGGATTCTCAGCGGTCGGTTCCTCCGAACCCGAGCCAAACGCGAGAGCGATACCGCCTAGCACCAGCAGAAGAGCCACGACACCGGCGATCACAAAGAACCGTTGACGTCCAGGGCGAGAATTCTGGGTAGTAATAACGGTCTGCAAGGGAGGACCGTCGCCGGACTCCCTTGCGGCGGAGCGCTCCCGGAGTCGCCGGGCGGCCTCTCCGGTTGCGGCCATGCCCGACTGACCTATCTTTCTGGCTGCTTGCGCCGCCCGTGCTAATCCGACTGTGCCTACGGCTCCCGCGCCGCCGACCGCCTTGCGGAGCGCCTCGTTAACCGGAGGGCTTGGCGCCTGGACGGTCGTTGAGGCTTCTTGCAGGAGTTTGGTTGAGAGTGTCGCGGCGTCGGGGCGGTTCGAGGGCTCTTTGGAGAGCGCGGCCATGATAAGTTTCTCGAAGGCCGGGCTGACTGCGACTCCTCGGGTACTCGGGGTTTCCGGGTCTTTGGAGAGTTGTTGTCCGGCTACTTCTATTGGGCTTCCGGTAAACGGCGGTTCTCCGGTGGCGGATTCGTAGAGGGTGGCTCCGAGGGAGTAGATGTCGCTCTTGGGGGTTACGGGTTCTCCGCGGAGTTGCTCGGGGGACGAATAGGTCGCGGTTCCGAGGTAGGAGCCGGTGCGAGTCGCTTGCGTGGTGTCTAGGGCACGGGCTATGCCGAAGTCCGTAATCTTGGGTCTTCCGTAGTCGTCGATCAGGATATTCTGGGGCTTTATATCGCGGTGGATTATGCCCCGTTCATGCGCCGCCGAGAGGCCCGAGGCTACGTCCGCTCCCATGCGGCACAATTCCTTCTCAGAGAGAGGTCCGCTGGCCCGGATCCTGTCTTTCAGATCCCCGCCCGAGACATGCTCCATCACGATATAAGAAACCTCGCGGTCGTCCAACATCCCCTCTTGAGCATCGTAAACCTGTACGACATTAGGATGAGATATCCGAGCGGCGGTACGACCTTCTCGACGGAAACGCTCGCCGACTTCGGAATCTTCGAATCCCGTCCTCAAGACCTTCACAGCGACGGGACGGTCCAGAACTTCGTCACGGCCAAGATAGACGACGGACATGCCGCCAGAACCTATCTCCTCCGCCAGAGTGAATCTGCCGCCCAGACGTGTCACGAGCGGACTTTCATGTTGCTAGCGCGGACTAAATGACCTTGCGGCCCATCGCGCTCGCGAAGGGCTGCAGACCGTCCTTGAGGCCGAACAACGCCTCGACTGGAAGAGCCTGTTCCGCATCGCACAGAGCCTCTTGCGGGTCGTGGTGGCTCTCTACGATCAGGCCGTCGGCCTCCGCTGCCACGCTCGCCTTGCTCAACGGAATCACGAGATCCCGCCGTCCAGCGGCGTGTGAGGGGTCCACGATCACAGGCAGATCCGTCAGCCGCTTGGCGACGATAACCGCCGATAGGTCCAGCGTAAAGCGCGTCGCGGTCTCGAACGTGCGGATGCCGCGCTCACACAACACCACGTTGTCTCCACCGGCGGCGGTAATGTACTCGGCAGCGAGCAACCATTCTTCCACCGTGGCCGAGAGACCGCGCTTCAGAACAGCACCGTGATCCGTACCAGCGATAGCCGCTCCGATCCGCTTTAGGAGGGAGAAGTTAGCCATGTTGCGGGCCCCGATCTGGATGACCTGGGCATGTTCCATGACCATCTCGATATCGTAGGGGTCCATCACCTCGGTGACACCCTTCAGACCAAGATCATTGTTGACCTCAGACATGATCTTGAGCCCCTCTTCACCGAGTCCCTGGAAAGAATAAGGGGATGTACGGGGCTTAAAGGCGCCGCCCCGGACGTACTCGAAGCCCGCTTCCTTGACGGCGGTAGCCGAGGCCACATATTGATCGTAGCTCTCGATGGTGCATGGACCGGCTACAACCCGGAAAGTGGAAGGTTGGATCATGCCGTTGGTGGTCTTCACATCTGTCTTCGCGCTCTGAAAAACGTCCATCTCTGTCTCTAAAACTCCCCGCGTTGAATCTCAAGGTCCCTGATACGGTGCAGAATAATCTCGTAGATCTCTCTCATGGATGAATCGTAGATAGGGCCGGGGTTCATCTCGACCACGCGATCCAGGATCTCCGCCTCGCGTTTGGGATCATAGATGGAAGTCCCAGACTCGGACTTTATCGCCATGATCTCCTGCACGATGCTAGCTCGTTGGTTCAACGCC
>JBGTDE010000163.1:0-2649 GCA_041748475.1 Rubrobacteraceae bacterium
GGCGAGAGTGATGGCCCTAGACGATCCAACGGCCAAGATGAGCAAGAGCAGCGAGGTTGCAGGGAGCTACGTAGCCATCCTAGACGAACCCGATACGGTTCGAAAGAAGATACGACGGGCCAAGACCGACTCCGGCACCGAGGTATCGGCGAGCCCCGACAAACCAGCTCTAACCAATCTC
Organism: Rubrobacteraceae bacterium; assembly: GCA_041748475.1. Taxonomy (GTDB): domain Bacteria; phylum Actinomycetota; class Rubrobacteria; order Rubrobacterales; family Rubrobacteraceae; genus JACDDK01. The sequence goes on from JBGTDE010000163.1 coordinate 182, forward strand.
ATCGACATCCACACCGCGTTCACCGGGAGATCCGCAGAGGAGATCTCAGCGGATTATGAAGGCAAGGGGTACGGAGATTTCAAAAAGGATCTCGGCGAGATCGTCGTCGAAGGACTCGCTCCCATCCGCGAACGCACCCTGGAGCTCCTCGACGACCCCAAGGAACTCGACGAAGTTCTAGAGAACGGCGCCGAACGAGCCCGAAAAGTCGCCGCATCCACCTTGCACGATGCCCGAGTCAAAATGGGCCTCGACTGACGTTGCAAGAAATAGAATCCAAAATCCTCGAAGTCCTGACCGCCATCCCGCTTGGCGTACGCTACTCAACCACCGACTGGAGCCGCATACTCAAAGAGGACAAGCGCGAGGTCCGCGAGACACTCAAGGAGTTGGAGAGCACCGGGACAATAGCAGTAGAGCGAGACGAAGGTCGCCCGGACAAGCCACTCTACAAGTTGGATAAAGTGAGTTGATGGAGGCTCATTACATCGTGAACAATGAGGGTCGATTCGATGGCATCCTTTCCACCGGACACCGTAAAGATATCTACCGTTAGAATCTTCCGTCTGTGAGGATCACGATGACGCTCGGCGGCTCGCGGGGGGACGTGCAGCCCTACGTCGCGCTCGGGATGGGTCTGAAGGCTGCCGGTCACGAAGTACGGCTCGCGGCACCGGGAGCGTTCGAAGATCTCATAATCTCTCACGGTCTGGAGTTTCATCGCATCACACTCGATCCCCAGGAGGCCGTCCGTCTCCAACTCCAAAACGGCGACGCGAATCTCTTGGAGTTCGTGTGGCGAGCTCGCGAGACTCTCGCCCCGATACTTCGTGAGAATGCTGGTCAACTCCTGGAAGCCTGCCGGGACGCCGAAGCTATCATTTACACTAGCGTCGGCTTTCTGGGCAGCGGCATCTCCCGAGACCTCGGAGTGCCTGGCATCGGAGCGATGTACGGTCCACTCGTGAACGCCTCACGGTCGTTTCCAAGCTCGTTCATGCCTGTGCCCTCGGGACGCCTGGATCTGGCGCACAGCACGCCACGACGGCTCTTCAATCGACTAAACCACTACGTGGCGCAGCAGATTATCTGGCAGCCGTTGAGAACGCTGGTCAACCGCGCCCTAGCCGACACCCCGGGACTCTCGACTTATCCCCTGGACGGACCGTTTGGTGAAGCCCGACGGCATCAGGCTCCGATCCTCAATGGCTGGAGCCCGCGTGTACTGCCGCACCCGCCGGACTGGGGCTCGCACCTGCCCGTGACCGGCTACTGGTTTCTGGATCACCCCAAGGACTGGACACCGCCTGATGGCCTACAAGATTTCCTGGATTCCGGGCCTCCACCGGTTAGCGTGGGCTTCGGCAGCATGGGCGGCGCTCGCTCGGAGGAGCTTGCAACTTCGGTACTGCGGGCTCTAGCGAAGACCGGAGATCGAGCGGTTCTGGTTACAAGCTGGGGTGGCCTCGGGAACGCGGACCTGCCGGATACAGTGTTCAAGGTGAATGAAGTGCCTTATGATTGGCTTTTTCCGAGAGTCCGCGCCGCAGTGCATCATGGCGGAGCAGGCACGACCGCCGCTTCGCTGCGATCCGGAGCGCCAACCGTTGTGGTGCCGTTCTTCACGGATCAATCCTTCTGGGGAGCCCGAGTGGCGAGCCTCAGCGTAGGAGCCCGCCCCATCCCTCAGGCTAAACTCTCAGCGGATCGCCTCGCGGCGGCTCTGAAGGAAACACGGGGTGCCGGGATGCGCGAACGAGCGCGGGTTCTGGGAGAGAAAATTCAAGCAGAGGACGGCGTGGCTCGGGCCGTCGAAGCTTTCCACCGCTTCGTGTAGAGTCCCGGACCCAAGTGATCAACGTAGCCTCAACGTCCGCTTCGCCCGAACTTCATTCATCGCGTCGAACATACCGGCGAGTAGCGGACTGTATGGTCTGCATTTGTTCGTTGCGGATAGAGACATGAGTCGTGAAACGCTGTCATGCAGGAACAATTCGGCAGGATTCAGAATAGGGAATAAGGGCTTGGATCCGGCTGAGTTCTGGGTTTTTCGAGAGGATATAGCTCGTAACATAGGTATGGATCACTCCACGCTGCTATTATTAGGTTGCAGAGGTTAGATATGAGGAAGTGGTACATCCGGTGAAGGACACAAGTATGCACAACTCGGTCACAGAGGAGGAGACTACCCCTCCCTGGTTCCGGTTGAAAGCAGCGCTCGTGCATCTGTACACCGCGAGTGGTGCTGTGTTGACGCTTTTGATCGTGGTCTCCGCGTTTCAGGGCGAGGCGATCAAAGCTCTGTGGCTAATGCTTCTGACACTCCTGATAGACAGCACCGATGGCCTTCTGGCCCGCCGCCTACGGGTGAGTGAGGCGTTGCCCTCGTTCGACGGGGCGATGCTGGACAACATCGTGGACTACATGACTTACGTGCTCGCGCCGATGCTGTTGTTGTGGAGCGGAGG
>JBGTDE010000164.1:0-3366 GCA_041748475.1 Rubrobacteraceae bacterium
TAACGCGGGATTCGATCACGCGGGACAAGCCGGAGAAGAAACTGGTCCGTAAGCTCCATAAAACCGGCGGTCGTAACAACCACGGTCGCATCACGACCCGCCACATCGGCGGCGGTCACAAGCGACGTTACCGCTTGATCGACTTCAAGCGCCGTAAGGATGGCGTGCCTGCCACGGTCGCGACGGTCGAGTACGATCCGAACCGCTCGGCGAACATCGCCCTTCTGCACTACCACGACGGCGAGAAGCGTTACATCCTCGCGCCGCGCAACCTCACGGTGGGCTCCATCGTCGAGAGTGGCCCGGATGCCGAAGTCGACGTTGGCAACACGTTGCCGCTAAACCGGATACCGGTCGGCACCGTGATACACGCTGTCGAACTCGAACCCGGACGTGGGGCTCAGATGGCTCGTAGCGCCGGGACCAGCGCCCAGTTAGTCGCTCGTGAGGGCGCTCTAGTGACGTTGCGTTTGCCGAGTGGCGAGCGTCGTCGGGTCCGTTCCGAGTGTCGGGCGACCGTTGGAGTGGTTGGGAATCAGTCGCACCAGAACGTTCGGTGGGGCAAGGCTGGCCGTAAGCGTCACCTCGGTGTCAGGCCGACGGTTCGCGGTACGGTCATGAACCCCGTAGATCACCCGCACGGCGGTGGCGAGGGTAAGAGCACTTCCGGTCGCGCCCCCGTTACTCCGTGGGGCAAGATCACGCAGGGCTCGCCAACCCGTAAGAAGAACAAGCGTTCGGACGCCATGATCGTGCGCCGTCGCAGGAAAGGAAGGAGGCGCTAGATGACGCGGTCATCCAAAAAGGACCCGTTTGTGGAGGAGCGCCTGATGGAGCGCGTCCTCCGCATGAACGAAAACAACGAGAAGCGGATGCTAAAGACGTGGAGCCGGACCTCGGTGATCTACCCGGAGTTTGTCGGCCACACTATCGCCGTTCACGACGGGCGCAAGCACGTACCCGTTTACTGCACGGAGTCGATGGTTGGCCACAAACTCGGTGAGTTTGCCCCGACCCGCACGTTCCGCACACACCGCAAGGACGACCGCACGGCGAGGAGGGGATAATGCAGGCAACCGCCAAATTCCTCCGCATCGCCCCGCGCAAGGCGCGGCTGGTCGCGGATGCCGTCCGGGGGAAGTCGATACCGGAGGCCGTCACCATCTTGCAGTTCACTAACAAAGCCGCTGCGAAGATCGTCAGCGACGTGGTTCGTAGCGCCGCGGCTAACGCCGAGCACAACATGGATGCAAACCCGGACGAGTTGTTCGTCAGGGAGATAAAGGTCGACGAAGGTCCGACTATAAAGCGGTATCGACCGCGGGCTATGGGCCGGGCGACCATGATCCGCAAGCGCACCAGCCACATCACCGTGCGTCTGGGAGCGCCAGCAGGCGTTCTCGTAGGCACGCCCGGGAACGAGGAGGAGTAAGTTTTGGGTCAGAAAGTACATCCCGAGGGCTTCCGCCTGGGCGTAAAGCGCAAAGGCGAGAAGGTCGATTACAAGAGCAGTTGGTACTCGGATGGAGATTTCGCCGCGTTGTTGGGCGAGGACCTCAAGATCCGGGAGCACATCGAGAAGAAGCTCGTGCGGGCAGGCATCGCGGACGTTCGTATCCGCAAGGCGGCGGCGCAGGGCGAGGTCGCGGTGGACATCCACACGGCTCGTCCGGGGATCGTCATCGGCAAAGGGGGCTCCGAAGTCGATGCTTTGCGCGGCGCTCTTGAGAACCTCACCAAGAAGAAGGTGCAGGTCAACGTCCGCGAGGTTTCGCGGCCCGAGTTGAACGCGGCACTCGTGGCCGAGTCCATCGCGGAGCAACTCGTAGGTCGTGCGGCGTTCCGACGCACCATGAAGCGGGCGTTGCAGAGCGCCATGCGGAGTGGGGCCGAGGGTTGTCGTATTCGCCTCGGTGGTCGTCTCGGTGGTATCGAGATGAGCCGTGAGGAGACCATCTCCGAGGGGCGGGTTCCGCTGCACACGTTGGATGCCGACATAGATTACGGTTTTCGGGAGGCTGCTACGCAGATGGGTCAGATCGGTGTGAAGGTCTGGATCAACCACGGCATCCATGACGCTGTAGACGACACCGGTGAGGGCAGGAGGTAGAGATGCTCGTACCAAAGAAACTCAAGTACCGTAAGCCGCACCGCGGTCGTATGCGCGGGTTGGCTAAAGGCGGGACCGAGATCGAGTTCGGAGACTTCGGGTTGCAGGCGCTGGAGGCCTCCTGGATCACCAACCGTCAGATAGAGGCCGCCCGTATCGCGATGACCCGAAAGATAAAGCGTGGGGGTAAGGTCTGGATCAACATCTTCCCCCATAAGTCCGTTACCAAGAAGGCCGCCGAGACTCGCATGGGTTCCGGCAAGGGAAGCCCCGAGGGCTTCGTGGCTGTTGTAAAGCCGGGCCGCGTGATGTTCGAGATGAGCGGTGTCAGCGAAGAGTTGGCGCGAGAGGCATTCAGCCTCGCCGCTCAGAAACTCCCGATCAAGACCCGCGTGCTCGTGCGTGGAGGTGGTCAGTAATGAAAGTCGCCGAAGTCCGCGAGTTGGACATCGAAGAGTTGGAGAAGCGCGTGGCCGAGACCCGGCGCGAGCTCTTTAACCTGCGGTTCCAGCACGCGACCGGACAATTGGAGAACACCGGTCAGATCAACGCCGTGCGAAAGAACATCGCTCGCCTCTTGACCGTCCTGAACCAGAAGAAGCAGGAGAACTAGAACATGACGGAAGAAAAAGATATCCAAGCCTCTGAGGAGACTCAAGAGCCTACGGAGGGAAACATTCCCGAAGGCAACGTCCCCGAGGCGGAAGCTCCCAAGGAAGAGTCGATGGAGACGCTCTCCGATACGGAAGAGATCGGGGAATCCGAGGTAGCTGAGGATCTAGGAACGAGCGCGGCTAAAGGTCCGGCGCTGGACCAGGATGAAGGCCAGATCCAATCCGACTCCGAACGGAACCGGCGCAAGGAGCGCGTGGGAATGGTCGTCTCGGACAAGTCCGACAAGACGGTCACCGTTGCGGTCGAGACCCTGGTGCGGCACAAGCGGTACAAGAAGCGCGTACGGAGCACGAAGAAGTTTATGGCTCACGACGAGGCTAACGAGGCTCGCACCGGTGATACCGTGCGCATCGTCGAGACCCGGCCACTGTCGGCGCGCAAGCGTTGGCGTCTGGGCAGTGTCATATCGAGGGCTGAGTAATGATCCAGAACGAGAGCAGACTACGTGTCGCGGACAACTCGGGGGCTCGCAGCATCCTGACCATCCGAATCCTCGGTGGTTCGAAGCGCAAGAGCGCTGGCATCGGCGACGTTATCGTCGCCACGGTCAAGGAAGCCACGCCGGGCGGCACCGTCAAGAA
>JBGTDE010000165.1:0-3130 GCA_041748475.1 Rubrobacteraceae bacterium
AGACGCACTATAGCAAAAGGTACAAGTCGAGGCTGTCTCGTTGCCCGAGGATTCGGACTGCTATAAGATTTTGGCGCGTTGGCGTTCTAATCGGAGAGGTGGGTGTCGTCCTTGAGAGCCGCGATGTTCTACGCGCCGGAAGACGTAAGGATGGAAGATGTGCCGATCCCGGAGCCGGGGCCGGGTGAGGTGCTGGTAAGGATCGAGGCGGCACTCACCTGCGGCACCGACGTGAAGAGCTACAAGCGCGGGCATCCAACGCTATTCAAGAACATGCCCTCGCCCTTCGGACATGAGTTCGCCGGGGAGATCGAAGCGGTCGGCGACGGGATCGAGGACTGGAACACTGGTATGCGGGTCGTGGCGGCGAACAGTGCGCCGTGCAACCGCTGCTACTACTGCAAGGTCGGGGACCAGTCAATGTGCGAGCGACTTGAGTTTCTAAACGGAGCGTTCGCCGAATATATCGTGGTGCCGAGCCGGATCGTGGATCAGAACCTTTTCGAGATACCGGAGGGTGTCGAGGCTAGCCGGGCGGCGCTGCTTGAGCCATTGGCTTGCGCGGTTCATGGGGTGGTTCGGACACCCGTTTCGTTGGGGGATACGGTCGCTGTAATCGGGGCGGGTCAGATCGGCCTTATGTTCGTCCGTCTAGCCACTGAACGCGGCGCCCGCGTGATCTGCGTCGACAAAAGCCCGGAGCGTCTCTCCGTAGCCCGCGAACTAGGAGCCGAAGAGACTATAGAAGCCGTCGATGGCGTGGATACGATAGAAGCCGTGCGAGAGTGGACCCCCGAGGGTCGAGGCACAGATGTCGTGATAGAGGCCGTCGGGCTTCCGGCTCTCTGGGAGCAGGCGTTGCGGATGGTTCGGAAGGGTGGGGATGTAACGCTCTTTGGGGGTGCTCCGTCGGGGACTTCGATAGAAGTTGATACAGTGCTGTTGCACTACTCCCAGATCACGATAAGGGGCATCTTCCATCACACGCCGTACACAGTACAGACGGCCTTCGACCTTTTACGCAGTGGGCGGGTGGACCCCGAACCATTCATCTCCGGCGTGCGACCCCTCGAAGACATCGTGGCCGCCCTTGAGAGCCACGGTCGCCAGGAGGGCATCAAGTACGAGATCCACCCGTAGAGAGGAGCGAGCTTTTGGAACATCGAAACCTGCGCGAGTCGGTAGCGGATACGGCGCGGCGCTTGATCCAAACAGGCCTGGTAAAAGGAACCTCCGGCAACGTCAGCGCTCGTACCCCCGACGACACCATCCTCGTAACTCCGAGCGGCCTGGACTATTCGGAACTCGGTCCCGACGACATAACCACCGTGAATCTGGAAGGAGAGTTTCTAGACGGACACTGGAAACCGTCCTCCGAGACCCCTATGCACACCGGCATCTACCGGGTGCGGCCCGATGTTGGCGGCATCGTCCACACGCATTCCCGCTACTCGACCACGCTCGCGTGCCTCGGATGGTCGATACCCCCGATCCACTACATGCTCACCACCCTCTCGAAAGACGGTCACGTACCACTCGCGCCCTACACGCTCTACGGCACCGAGGAACTTGCGCGTCTAGCTGCCGAAGCCCTGGGCGAGCATGACACGGCCTGTCTGCTTCAGAACCACGGCACTATCACGGTGGGGGACGACCCGGAAGCGGCGTTCTCCCGCACGGAGACCCTGGAGGAGATGGCCGAGTTGTACTATCGGGCGCGGGTTGCGGGGGAGCCTTTATTGCTAGATGAGCAACAGGTGAGTGAGGTGGCCGACAAAATATCCGGTTACGGCAAAGCGAAGAGCACCGGGTCGGAGTAAGCTGGGATAAACAAAGTGAAGGAGAGGAACAATTGGGAGCGACGCAGCGCACGGTCGATATCATAAAAGAGATGGCCGCCGCGATGGAAGAGCATCGGGCGCATCTCACAAAGCTTGACTCCGAGATCGGGGACGGCGACCACGGCACAAACATGCACCGTGGATTCACCGCGGCCCTTGAAAGCCTCGAAAAAACCGCCGCGGACTCACCTGCCGATGTCCTGAAAGCGGTCTCGATGGCTCTCATTGGCAAGGTCGGTGGCGCGGCTGGACCTCTCTATGGCACAGCCTTCCTGAAAGCTTCGACTACCCTCGCGGACAAGGAAGAAATCTCGGCTGAGCACGCGGCGGCGGCTCTGCAAGACGCGCTCGACGGAGTGAAACTTCGTGGCAAGGCCGAGGTAGGGGACAAGACCATGATCGACGCTCTCGAACCCGCCGCCAGAGCCGCGAACGATCAGAGCGGCAGCGTCGCCGAGGTTTTTCGGGCGGCGGCGGATGCGGCCAAGAAAGGTGCAGACTCAACGGTTCCCTTGACGGCCCGCCGAGGACGAGCGAGTTATCTTGGGGCGCGGGCGGAGGGGCATATGGATCCCGGAGCACATTCGTCGTACCTGCTGCTCGATGCCGCCGCGCGTTCTCTGGAGAGTGAGTAATGGTCGGCATAGTCGTCGTCTCCCACAGCGCCAAGATCGCCGACGGCATAGTCGAACTGGTGCTTCACATGGCCGGTGAGGTCGAGATAGTAGGCGTAGGCGGTGACTCCGACGGTGGTCTCGGCACGGACCCAGAGCGAATGCAAAAAGCTATCGAAAGCCTGGAAGCCGAGGATATTCTGGTCCTAATGGACATCGGTAGCGCGGTCCTCTCCGCCGAGACGGTGCTTGAGATGCTGTCGCCGGAGGTTCGGGAGAAGGTGCGGTTAGTCGACGCTCCGGTGGTCGAGGGGGCGTTCTCGTGCGGGGTGACGGCGTCTACGGGCGCGGATGTGGATGAGTGCGTGGAGGCGGCTACGGAGGCTCGAACGGCACTCAAACTCCACGACGGTTGAGGCTTTTTAGGGTGTGGTCGTTAGTGGATTTACGTTTGTGTAAGGGTTCTTCGGGTATCATTGTCAAGTAGTATGGAATCAACTCAAGGAGGCATGACGTGCAGACGGATCGCGGTAATGAGGGAATACTTTCGGATGGCATGGCCGAGAAGCGCGAGGAGATCGTGGACCTTCTCAAGACCGCCTATTTCATGGAGCTTGAGACGGTTATCAACTACGTCACCAACTCGGTAAACCCGGACGGTGTTCGGGCGCAGGA
>JBGTDE010000166.1:0-2358 GCA_041748475.1 Rubrobacteraceae bacterium
GGGCACTCAGAGAACAGGCAACGGGACCGTCGAAGGCTCTTGGGCTTGTCGGACGCATGGAAGAGGCGGACTACTGGGAAGGCGAACGTTAGGAACGCTCCGACAACTTCACGAAAGCCGAAACCGCCAACCTATATAATTTGCGCCATGAACCTGGACCCACGCCTCGCCGCCGCCATACTCGCCGCCCGTTCCGCTGGGCTTGCGAGTCGCACCCTCAAGACTGGCGGAGGCTCCACGATGCCGGGCGTGGTGGCTCGGCGGGTGGATCCGATGGTGCTGGCGAAGCTCTCGCGGCGTTTGGAGAACGGATCGGTCGCGATCACCGGCACCAATGGAAAGACGACAACGACCCGGATGGTCTCGAAGATACTCCAGACGGCGGGGGTCGAGGCCGTCAATAACTCCACAGGCGCGAATCTCATTACCGGAGTGACGGCGGCTCTGGTCGCTGACGCGGGTTTGTCGGGCCAACCGACATCCAAGATGGGGCTCTTCGAGGTGGATGAGGCGAGTGTACCGAAGGTGGCCGCCGAGGCGGACTTGAAGTTGCTCGCGGTCATGAACCTTTTCCGGGATCAGTTGGATCGCTACGGGGAGCTTGCGTACACGGGGAAGGTTATCGCTTCGGCTTTCGAGAATTTACCGTCCAATGGAACCGTGGTGCTGAACGCGGACGACCCACTCGTGGCGAGCCTCGGGGGTTCGGCTCGACGGCCTATCTTCTATGGGGTAGACGCGCCGGAGCTGGATACTGGACGTTTGCAGCACGTCGCGGACTCCAAGAATTGTCCTGTCTGCGGAGCGCTGCTCGACTACGAGACTGTGTACATGGGACACGTTGGGATCTATGACTGTCAGAACTGCGATTTCTCACGCCCGCCGCTAGATTACCGGGTGAGCAATGTACGCTTTGATGGGGCTCGTGGCTCGGAGTTCCACTTGACTACGCCGAAGGGCGGCACGGTGGTGCGGATAGAGATTCCGGGTCTGTACAACCTCTACAACGCGGTGGCTGCGGCGGCGGTGGCGGCGGAGTCCGGTGTTGGGCTCGGGGATATAGCGCGGGGATTGCGGGAATTTGGGGGGGCTTTCGGGAGGGTCGAGCGGGTTCAGGCCGGGGAGCGTGAGGCGTTTCTGTTGCTCATCAAGAACCCGGTGGGGTTCAATGAGATCCTGCGTACCTTCGTGAACGATCCTAAAGCTCGCAATATCTTGATCGCCATAAACGACAACGACGCCGACGGGCGGGATGTCTCCTGGCTATGGGACGTGGATTTTGAGATGCTCGCCGATGCTCGCGCCGAAGGCAACAACCTGCCGCCGTTTATGGTCAGTGGCATTCGGGCGGGGGATATGGCCGTGCGGTTGAAGTATGCGGAGTTGACGGTTGGTTCGGTTGTTCCAGATTGCAAACAGGCCATCCGGGAGGCTCTAGCGGCGACGCCACCCGGCGAGACGCTCTATATTCTGCCGACGTATACAGCGATGTTGGAGATCCGGCAGACTCTCAGTGAGATGGGGCATACGCACCCATTCTGGGAGGACAAGTGATCCTTCCGAGCTAGATCAGCGGCGGACTGGGTTTTTGCGGGCAAAGGAGTATGCGGTGTAGGCGGATATCAGGTGGGCGACCCAACCTAGAAGGCCACCGGAGCCGATCCAGAGTCCCGGCGTGATAATGAGCCACAGGATTCCGGCCAGGATGCGACCGTTGTAGAACTGTCCCACTCCGGGGATGATCAAGCTGAGCACCGCCGCTAAACCGGGATCCCGCATACCCACTCCTTCTCTCGTATCGTATTCTGTCCTATAGATACGCAACGCCCTCCAAAACGTTGCTCCGCCAAGAATCGCCGACCGGCAAATCTAGCATTCGGATAGTAAGCTAGAGGCCGACGTTCGGCCCGAGGAGAACTTCATGAAACTCACCATCCATCATCTGTACGCGGACATGATGAACCTGTACGGCGACCGGGGAAATGTGATCTCCATTAAAAAACGCTGTGAATGGCGCGGTATCGAAATCGAAGTCCTGGACGTGGGCCTCAGAGAGAAGATACATCCAACCGGCCACGACATCTACCTTTTCGGCGGCGGCCAAGACCGCGAACAAGCACTCCTCGCCGAAGACCTCTCCGGTTCCAAAGGCGCGGACCTGCGAGCCATCGTGGACGATGGCGGCGTAGTCCTCGGAGTCTGCGGCGGCTACCAGCTAATGGGCCACTCCTATGAGACCTTGGAAGGTGAGAATCTGCCCGGCGTCGGAATATTCGATCTGCACACCCGCCCCGGCAAGCCTGGCGAACCTCGCCTGATCGGCAATGTCCTCGTAAGCGTATCGGCACCCGAAACTGG